>JAZOBP010000202.1:0-18207 GCA_045596065.1 Lawsonibacter sp.
AGGGCAGGTTGATGGAGGTGGAGGTAACGCCGGTCAGCTCGATCTTGGCCTTCTCGGCAGCTTCCTTCAGGCGCCGCATGGCAACCTTGTCGCCGGTAAGATCCACGCCCTCGGTGCGCTTGAACTCAGCAGCCATCCAGTCCATAACGCACTTGTCAAAGTCGTCACCGCCCAGACGGTTGTTGCCGGCCGTGGCCAGAACCTCGATGACACCGTCGTCCACGTCCAGAATGGACACGTCGAAGGTGCCGCCGCCCAGGTCGTAGACCATGATCTTCTGAGCATCTTCCTTATCCACACCGTAAGCCAGAGCGGCAGCGGTGGGCTCGTTGATGATACGCTTGACCTCCAGACCGGCGATCTTGCCGGCGTCCTTGGTGGCCTGACGCTGAGCGTCGGTGAAGTAAGCAGGCACAGTGATCACGGCCTCCGTGACCTTCTCACCCAGATAGGCCTCGGCGTCCGCCTTGAGCTTCTGCAGCACCATGGCGCTGATCTCCTGGGGAGTGTAGTTCTTGCCGTCCACACTTACGCGGAAGTCGCTGCCCATCTCACGCTTGATGGATGCGATGGTACGGTCGGGGTTGGTGATAGCCTGACGCTTTGCCACCTGACCCACCATGCGCTCGCCGTCCTTGGTAAAGGCCACGACGGAGGGAGTGGTGCGGTTGCCCTCAGCGTTGGCAATGACAACGGCCTCGCCGCCTTCCATAACAGCAACACAGGAATTGGTCGTACCAAGGTCAATACCGATAATCTTAGACATAGTTTTCTTCCTCCTAAATTATATGAAAGTGATGGTTTATGTGTTCAACGCCCACAGGGCGGGTTTAACTTAATTTGCAACCTTGACTACGGAGAAACGGATGACCTTCTCGCCGCAGCGGAAGCCGGCCTGAAATACCTCAGCGATGGTATTTTCTCCGAAGTTTTCGTCATCAATGTGCATCACAGCATTATGCACGTTGGGGTCAAAGGGCTGGCCCAGAGCAGGGATCTCTTCGATGCCCAGCTTGGAGAAAACCTCCTTGAGCTGGTTCATGGTCATCTCCACGCCCTTTTTGTAGGCCTCGTCTTCAGTCTCCTGCTTGATGGCACGCTCCAGATTGTCGTACACGGGCAGGAAGGCGGCGGCGGTGTCTGCCTTGACCTGAGTCCACAGAGACTCCTTCTCTTTGGCGGTGCGCTTACGGTAATTGTCGTATTCGGCGGCCAGACGCAGGAACTTATCTTCCTGCTGGGCCAGCTGCTCCTGAACGGGGTCGGCAGCAGGCTGCTGTACCTGCGTGTCGGACTGAGTGACCTCTTCGGCCTGCACCTCGGTCTCGGGTGCGGTCTGAGGCTCTGTCTCGGGTACCTTCTTTTCGCTTTTCTTGCTCACGATGCGGATGCTCCTTTATCTTATTCCTGCTCGGCGGCGTCCTTGAGGGCCGGAACCTCACCCTTGCCGAACATCTTGGTCAGGCTGTCGGCAAAATAGGACAGGCGGGCAGTCACCTTGGCGTAATCCATGCGGGTGGGACCCACCACGCCGATGACACCGCGCATATTGTCGCCGATGTCGTAGCTGGCCATGACCACGCTGGTATCACGGAAGGCCTCATTGACGTTTTCCGGGCCGATGAGAATGTTCATGTTGTGGTCGCCGCTGAAGGTAACGGGCAGCTGAGCCGTCTCCGTCTCGTCGGACAGACAGCGCATGAGACTTTTGGCCTTGTCCAGACTGTGGTATTCGGGATGCTCCAGCAGCTGGGTAATGCCGGCGGTGTGCACCGTCTGGCGGCGCAGATCGTTGAGCACCTCCAGGGCAAACTCCACTACCATGCGGATCATGCGGAAGGCAGAGGGTGCGGCGTGGGACTCCATCTTTTCCAGAGCGGCCCGCATCCCCTCCCGGTCAAGCCCCGTAAAGGAGCTGTTGAGGATGGTGGACAGCATCTGCAGCTGAGGCTCGGACAGGCCGTCCGACACACGGATGATCTTATTTTTGACCACGCTGCTGTCTGTCATGACCACCACGATGAAGGCGTTTTCCTCCACCATGAGCAAATCGTAACGGCGCACCGTGACCACATCCTTGGCCTCCGTCATGGAGAACACGGGGTAGTCACTGATCTGGGAGAGCATCTTGCCCGCCCGGTCAATGACCCGGTCCAGCTCTTCGATCTTGATCTCCAGAGCGTCGTTGATGCGCTGGGTCTCCTGCATGGTCAGCTGGTGCTCACCCATAAGCTCGTTGACATACAGACGGTAGCCCGCCGCCGAGGGGATACGTCCGGCAGAGGTGTGAGGCTGCTCCAGATAGCCCAGTTCGGTCAGGTCGGCCATCTCATTGCGGATGGTGGCCGAGGACACGTCCAGCTGCGCCAGCTGTGCCACCGCCTTGGAACCAACAGGCTCTGCCGTGGCAATATAGCTTTCTACGATGGCACGAAGAATGCGTTTTTTGCGTTCGGTCAGCTCCACTGCTTATCACCTCGTTTAAATTGGCACTCCACTCTACCGAGTGCTAAAGATAATGTACCACTCCCCCGCTCAAATGTCAATAGGTTCTTTTGTGAACAATTTATAAATGTATTCTTTTTCCCAATGACAGCAAAAAAGACCCCGTGTTTTTGCACAGGGTCTTTTCGTCTGCTAACGCATGTTTACAGTTGGATACGGTCTCCCGTCCGCATATAGCGCAGCCGGTCGCCCAGCCGCTGCCGAAGCAGCTCGAAGGCAGGCATACCGGTGCAGTGGCCGGTATAGAGCCGCTCTACGCCCATGGCGGTCAATTCCCGGGCCGTGCGGTCTATGTACTGCGTGGAGCAGTTGATGGAGTCGGTGCCCGTGGCCCCCATCATGTGAAATCCGCCCAGCAGGGCCGCAATGGGCCGGTAAGGAAAGGTGCGTGCGATGTGGCCCGCAATGTTGGCCACCCCGGCATGACAGCAGGAGTTGAACACCACAAGGCCCTGCTGACCATCCAGCACCAGACTCTGCTCGTGGGAGAAGGTATCGGGGACAAAGTGATCCAGCCCCACTTTTTTATAGAGACACTGATCCCGGTCGGCAGAGGACTCCGGCGCCGGGTCGTCCACCAGCCAGATGCCCTCCCCCAGCTCGTACACGCCCTCCACCCGGATCATACGGTGAGCCCATCGATCGCAGATGTCGCGATGTATCCCCACAAACCGGGGCTGTCCCGTCCCCCGCATGGAGAAGTAGCCCTCGCAGGCATCCTTACGCAGGTAGACCGGAGCATGGTCGTTGGCCTCAAAAAAGGCACGCATACCGTCGGCGTGATCGTAATGTCCGTGGGACAGGGCCGCAAGCTCCACCCCGGCAAGATCTACCCCCAGCATCTGAGCGTTTTGGGCAAAGGCGCCGGAGCTGCCCATGTCCAGCAGGATGCTGCGGCCCTTGTAGTTGATGTGCACGGACAGACCGTGCTCACACACAAGGCTGTCCGGGCCGAGATTTTCAATCAGAACGGTGATTTCCATAATGCTCCCTCCCGGTCAGTCCCGCAGCGTAACGTCGTTGATCCACGCCCCGGACCGCAGACGCCAGATACCAACAAAGAACTTGACCAGCTGGTCAAGGCTGATGCCCACGTAGACCCAGAACACACCCCACTCCAGCACAAGCCCGAAGAAGGCCGCCGCCGGGATCGCAGCAAGCCACAAAGGCGCAATGTCAATGACCGCCGCCATACGCACATCGCCGCCGCCCCGCAGCACACCCACGATGTTGGTAAAGTTAAAGGCCCGGGGTGCCATCATAACAGCGATCATATACAGCATAACGGCCGCAATGGCTGCGGTGTTTTCAGACAGCTTAAACAGCGGGAACACGTACCGGGGCAGCACCGTCCACGTGAGCGCCGCCAGCACACCGCCCACCACAAGGCCCACCCCGATGCTCAGTACATTCAGAGCCATGCCCACATCGTACACCGTCTTGCGCCGGCCTGCACCGATCTCCCGGCCGATGATGATGGCCGAGGTATTGGCAAGGCCGATGAGAGCCACCAGAGCAAGCTTTTCCACGTTGCCGGACACGGTAAAGGCCGCCAGCACCTCGGTGCTGTTTTGCATATGGCCCATAATGGTGGGGTACATACCCGTACCAATACCCCACAGGGTCTCGTTGAGAATGACCGGCGTGGCATAATGGAGCAGCTTTTGTGCCGCCAGCCTGCCGGGGTTGAGTGCCGCCTTCCAGTTGATGCGAAAGTGCTTGCCGAAGATAATATGGCCGATCATAATGGCCATCTCCACGCACCGGGAGATCAGGGTGGCCAGAGCCGCACCCTCTACGCCCATGGCAGGTGCTCCCAACTTACCGAAGATCAGCACCCAGTTTAAGACCGTGTTGGTCAGCATGGAGGCCGAGAGCATATAAAGGCCCAGTTTGGGGTTCTCCATGCTGCGGTGGGCGCCCAGATAGACCAGCGTAAAGCCGTTGAGTACGTAGGAAAGGCATACGATGCGCCCGTAGTCTGCCGCCACCTGCAGGGCCGCCGGGTCGTTGCCAAACAGGGACATAAACTCCAGCGGGATGCTGAGAATGACCACAGAAAACAGGATGGACACCATACCCATCACCGTCCAGCTCAGACCTAAAATCCGGCTGATGGAGGTGCGGTCACCCTTGCCCCAATACTGGCTGATGAGCACGGCAGAGCCGCTCTGCACGCCGAAAAAAAACATCTGCAGAGCGTAAAAGGGGATGTTGGCCAGCGTCACACCGGCCATGGGCACCTCGCCCAGCAGACCCACCATAAAGGTATCTGCCATGGCAAGGGTGCTGGTAATTAAGTTTTGCAGCATAATGGGCAGCGCCAGGGCCACCAGATTGCGGTAAAAGCCCGGCTCCCGCTTCATACATCGAAACAACGCTATCATCCTTTAACAATTACGACAGACTGGTAAACAGCTCCGCCACGGCTGCCTTGAGTCCATCGGCCAGAGCACGGATATCCTCCCTGGTATTCTCGGCAGAAAAGCTGATACGCAGCACCCCGTCCATCTGCTTTTTGGGCAGGGCAAGGGCGGCAAACACATGGCTTGGCTTACCCTTATGGCAGGCCGAGCCAGAGGAGACGCAGATACCCCGGTCGCTGAGGTAACGCACCACTACCTCGCTCTTGTACCCCTCAAGGGTCACCGGCAGGATGTGGGGCGCGGCTGAGTCCACTACCACAGACAGCCCTTTTACCTCTTTGGTCAGCATTTCCACAGCAAAGGCTTTCAATTCCTTCAAATGGGCAAGGTCGGCCTCTCGGCCGACAAGCCCCTGCTCCACCGCAGCGGCAAAGGCCGCGATCTGAGCCGTGGGTTCAGTGCCCGAGCGCAGGTCGTTTTCCTGATGACCGCCTAAAATCATGGCAGGCAGCTTAACTCCGCTGCGGATATACAGCGCACCAATCCCCTTAGGTGCATGCACCTTGTGGCCGCTGATGCTCAGCAGATCCACGCCCAGCTCCCCCACCGTGA
Organism: Lawsonibacter sp.; assembly: GCA_045596065.1. Classification (GTDB taxonomy): domain Bacteria; phylum Bacillota; class Clostridia; order Oscillospirales; family Oscillospiraceae; genus Lawsonibacter. The sequence goes on from JAZOBP010000202.1 coordinate 5,484, forward strand.
AGGGCACCTTCAAAAAGCCCTGTACGGCGTCACAATGGAGCAGGGCGGCACTTTTGCGCTGTTTGAGCAGTTTTGCCACCTCTGCCACAGGCAGAACCGTGCCAAGCTCGTTGTTCACCAGCATCATGGACACCAAAACCGTGTCCTCCCGCAGAGCGTCCGCCACCTGCTGCACGTGGATCATGCCGGTGCGGTCCGGCTTAAGATAGGTGACCTCCCAGCCCGCCTGCTCCAGCTCCCGGCAGGGGCCCAGCACCGCATCGTGCTCAATGGCGGTGGTGATGATGTGCTTGCCCCGGCGGCGGCCCAGCCACGCAGCGCCTCGGATGGCCCAGTTGTCGCTCTCGGTGCCACAGGAGGTGAAGTACACCTCTTCGCTCCCGGCCCCCAGCGCCTTGGCGATGACTGCCCGGTGCTCCTTCAGCCCTTGAGCCGCCCGTGTTCCGGCCTGATGACGGGAGGATGGGTTGCCATAGGTCTGAGTCATGGCCTCCACCGCCGCCCTGACGGCGGCATCGCACACCCGGGTGGTGGCAGCGTTATCCAGATAGTGTTTCATGGGCATCTACCCCGTTTCTTATTCAATCGGGACATATTGTACTGTTTCCCGGCCGAAAAGTCAACCGAAGGCACGCCTCACTCTATTGTCTCACGCCCTTTTTTATGCTATACTGTTCCAGCCGATAATAAAGAGGTGTTGCCCTATGAAACTATCCTTTGACCAGATCTGCGCCGCCACTACGGGCGCCGTAAATATCACCCGTGAAAAAGACGGCCTGATCTACTTCCACCGCATGCACCCGGCCCAGCTGGATGCCGCTATGGCCCGACACGAAAACTACTACATCCGTGGCCGCTCCAACACCGGCGTCAAGCTCACCTTCCGCACGGACAGCACCAGTCTGTTTTTGGATCTGAGTGCCTCCCGGGGCACCATGAGCTACTTTGCCGCCGACATCCTGGTGAACGGCAGGCTCATCGGCAGTGTGGACAACTTTACCCAGTTTGAGCCGCTGCCCCAGTTCCACACCCAGCTCCAGTACCCCTTCGGCGACTTTTCTGGCCGCTTTGATCTGGGCGAGGGCGAAAAGACCGTCCGTGTCCATCTCTCCTGGGGCCCGGTGACCATGCTGCGTGAGCTGTCTTTGGATGACGGTGCCTCCTTTATCCCGGTCATTCCGGACAAGAAGATTCTCTTTTACGGCGACTCCATCACCCAGGGCATGGACTGCCTGCATCCCAGCCAGACCTATTCCGCCCGTCTTGCCGATGCGCTGGGTATGGCCGAGTACAACAAGGCCATTGCCGGTACCACGTCCTTCCCGGAGATGACCGCGGTGCGCGAGGAGTTTACCCCCAATGTCATCGTGGTGGCCTACGGCACCAACGACTGGTCTTTGACCGACAGGGACACCTTCACCAAAAGCTACCGTGCCATGCTGGACAACATCCAGACCCATTATCCCGGTGTGCCCGTCTTTGCCCTGACCCCCATCGCACGACGGCAGATGAATGAGTTCCGCACGATGGGCGCATTCTGCAAGGTAGCCTCCCTCATCCGTGAGATCGCCGCCGACTTTGCCCACGTCACGGTTATCGACTGCACGCATTTTGTCCCCATTGGCTGCCAGTACTTCGGCGATGGCAACCTGCACCCCAACGCCAGGGGCTTTGACTGCTTTTTTAGGGGCGTATGGAAGGCCATGCAGGCTGCATTGGAGAACAAGGAGGACAACCTGTGAAACTCACCTTTGAACAAATCAAATCCGTCACCACCGGTGCGGTTTCGGTGACGCAGGAGGCCGACGGCATCCGGTTTTTCCGCTTCACCCCGGAGCAGCTGACCCTTGTTCAGCCCGGCGTGGTTCAATACAAAGAAAAGTCCCTCGCTTCTGCCGGTATCCGGCTCTCCTTCCGCACGGACAGCACCACGCTGTATCTGCGCACCCTCCTGTCTCCGGGCTCTACCCGCAGCTACTTCAGCTTTGACCTGACCGTCAACGGGATCCATACCGACTCCATGGACAACTTCACCCACCAACCCATACCGGAGGGCACCCCCATGTCGCCCCGCCCTCTGGGCCGGCACGAAAAGACCTTTGATCTGGGCGAGGGGGAAAAGACGGTCTGTCTGTATTTCCCCTGGTCTGTTATCCCCCTGCTGGAGGAGCTGAGCGTAGACGACGGTTCCTTTATCACCCCGGTCATTCCCTCCAAAAAGCTTCTGGTGTACGGGGACTCCATCAGTCAGGGCTACGATGTGTGCCGCCCCCATTGTCACCATATTGCCCGACTGGCCCGGGCCCTTGATGCTCAGGAGTTCAACAAGGCCATTGCCGGTGCCACCACGTACCCCGAAATGGCCCGCCTCAAAGACCCCTTTACCCCCGACTGCATTCTGGTGGCCTATGGCACCAACGACTGGAACCGTGGTGAGGAGCCCTTCTTTGCCCGCCAGTACCGGGCCATGCTGGAGGCCATCCGGGACAACTACCCCCACACCCCGGTCTTTGCCGTGACGCCCATTTGGCGGGGCGAGTGGGAGGAAATGCGGCCCTTCGGCCCCTTCTCCACGGTGGAAGATGACATCCGTGCCATTGCCGCCGATGTCCCCAACGTCACCGTCATCTCCGGCATCGACCTTGTCCCCCACCGCCCCGCCCTCTTTGCCGACCTGCGTCTGCACCCTAATGACGCCGGCTTTGAGCACTATTTCAACAACCTCTGGCCCCGGATCTGTGAGGCTTTAAAGGAGTGAGTTCCGTGTCCGTCCCGTCCCATGCCGTGTGCTATATCGTAGGTGCCGGCCCTGTGGATCCCCGGCTGCGCCTGACGCCCGGCCCGGAGGATCTGCTCATTGCCGCCGACGGCGGGCTGCCTGCTGTGGAGGCTATGGGCCTTGTCCCCCATCTGGTCATTGGTGACTTTGACTCTCTGGGCCATGCGCCCAGCCACCCCAACACCGTCACCCTACCCTGTGAAAAGGACATCACCGATATGCATGCGGCGGTGGAGCAGGGTCTGGAGCGTGGCTATGCCCGGTTTGCCCTGTATGGGGGCACCGGCGGTCGGCTAGCCCATACCCTTGCCAATCTCCAGCTGCTGGACTATCTGGCCGGCAAGGGCTGCCGGGGCTTTGTTGTGGGCGACGGCACCGTGGCCACCGCCGTACGGGACGGAGCCTTGGCCTTCCCCGCCCACATGTCGGGCTACCTCTCCCTGTTCTGCAACAGCGGCGTGGCCGAGGGCATCACCCTCACCGGTCTGAAATACACTCTCACCGACGCCCCCCTCTCCGGCAGCTTCCCCATGGGGGTAAGCAATGAGTTTATCGGTGTCCCCGCCCGGGTGTCGGTAGCTCACGGCTGTCTGCTGGCCCTGTGGCAGGGCTGCGATGTGCAGCCGGAGCTGCTGCGTTGTCTGTAAAACGAAAGCGGAGTACGGAACGATCCGTACTCCGCTGTCTTATTCTCATTTTCCGGGCACCGTCCAGGGGTCGGCAAGGGCGTGGTTTGCCGCCTGTTTGATCACTTAAGGGGGGCATCATTTCGCATTTACCCTGTCCGCCGAACATATGCGACTTCATACCGCTTGTTTTTTCCCCGTCCGTGTGGTATACTGATGCTCCCGACGGACGAAAGGAGGTGTCCCCCATGGCAGAAGGCGTCAAGATTATCGCCAAAAACAGCAAGGCCTATCATGACTACTTCATCGAAGAAAAATTCGAGGCCGGCATTGCTCTGGCGGGTACCGAGGTCAAGTCCATCCGCATGGGCAACGTCAACCTCAAGGACTCCTTCTGTATCATCAAGGAGCTCCAGCTCACCGTCCACGGTATGCACATCAGCCCCTACGAAAAGGGCAACATCTTCAACAAGGACCCCCGCCGTCCCCGTCAGCTGCTCATGCACAAGCGTGAGATCCTCAAGCTGTTTGGCAAAATGAAGCAGGGCGGCTACGCCCTCATCCCCCTGTCCATCTACCTCAGCCGGGCCCGCGTCAAGCTGGAGCTTGGCCTTGCCAAGGGCAAGAAGCTCTACGACAAGCGTGAGTCCTCCGCCAAGCGGGACGCCAAGCGTGAGATGGACAGAACCATGAAATCCCGTAACAATCGCTGATACAGCGCAGATAAAAAAGGAGTGTACACACCATGGCTCAAAATCCCATTGTCACCTTCGAGATCGAAATGGAGACCGATTTCGGCGTCCAGACCGGCACCATCAAGGCTGAGCTCTACCCCGACAAGGCCCCCAACACCGTCAACAACTTCATCTCCCTGATCAATAAGGGCTATTACAACGGCCTGACCTTCCACCGGGTCATCCCCGGCTTTATGATCCAGGGCGGCTGCCCCCAGGGCACCGGCACCGGCGGCCCCGGCTACTCCATCAAGGGCGAGTTTGCCGGCAACGGCTTTGCCAACGACCTGCTCCATGACCGGGGCGTGCTGTCCATGGCCCGCACTATGGCTCCCAACTCCGCCGGCAGCCAGTTCTTCATCATGCACGATGTGGCCCCCCATCTGGACGGCCAGTTTGCCGCCTTCGGCAAGGTCACCGAGGGTCTGGACGTGGTAGACGCCATTGCCTCCACCAAGTGCGACTGGAACGACAAGCCCCGCAAGGCCCAGCGCATGGCCAAGGTCACCGTGGAGACCTTCGGCGAGACCTACCCCGAGCCCGAGCACTGCTGATTTTATTTCCGGGGGATGGCCCTCCATCCCCCGGGGTAAGATAAACCCGAAAGCGTGATCGTTGTTATTCCACTCCTGCCTTTGCTCCGATAAGGGGGCGTACCGGTTTCGACGGGGACACGGAAGTGGGGATAGCGGGCGGTGGCGCCTGGCCACCTTAAAACGGGCATTCTTTATAAATTAAAGAACAACAACTACGCTTACGCTGCCTAATTAAGGCGGCCGTCTGCCCCGGAAGGACCACGAGCCGGGAACAGGCGTCGATTAGTGGTGCACGTGCGTGCGCAAAGCTTTGAGCGCACCATGCATAATGAAGCTACCAAGTCCCTGAGTGTGACGGCTCACGCCCGGACGAGGGAATGCAAATAACCGTCTGCGCCCGGAGAAGTCCTCATGGAAGGGTTTTCGGACGGGGGTTCAACTCCCCCCGCCTCCACCATTCATTCTCACGTCCGGTGAGAAATTACAAAGAAGCGGCTGATGGTCAACCTTTACTGGCCATCAGCCGCTTTCGTTTGTCCTGACGACCATCGCCATAAAAAACAAGCTTTCCAAATTCGTGTAATTTCAAAAAGTCCGTCCTACCCAGCATCGACTGGCTATATCAGGTACAACAACCTTTTCCCGACCTTCGGCATTTTAGCCGGCTTTGGAAAGTTTTAAGGCTGTTTTGATCAGTATTTCCTTGCTATATGGCAAACGCCTTTATTTTACCGAGGTTATCCTTGATAGTCCAGCTTTTGGGTGCATGCACGTTCCATTCGCACTGCACATTTTGCGATAAGCGCGTTGAACCCCCAGCATTGACCAACGAAATCTTTTGTGCTATCCTATCTGTAACTGAATAGCCGTTTGAGTGCCTACGGAAGCGGTAATAGCCCCGTGGGAGAATAGAGAATCGTGTGCAAATCACGAACGGTACCGCCGCTGTATGTGCGTAGGTACCCACAGTTTGGTGAAAGCCGGTCATTGGCGAAAGCTGAGAAGGCCCTGTGGGTGCTGTTGAGGCACGAGTCAGAAGAACTGCTCAAGCGAAGTTTCACACCAATATCTGCCAAGTACGGATTTGGTGATATTTTGTTGCGGAAAAACGGCTGCATCACCCTATGGTGGTGCAGTCGTTTTTGTTCGGTGCTGTTCCGAACCCGCAGGAAAGGGACGATACCCATGTACAAACCAACCACGCGCAAATTGCTCAGCCTACTGTTGTCGCTGACTATACTGCTGAGCCTGTTCCCCGTCCCCGTTTCGGCTACCGGAGACAATCAAGTATAAATCTCCATCAGCTTTGACGGGCAATTCATCGCCGACCGAAACAACAACCCGGTGGCTCACATTCCTGTGCCCCTGTCCGACTTAAAGAATATCGACCTGACCGAATACGGCCTTGCCGATTACCAGTACGACAACGACGGGGACGGTGAACACGAAATCACGGCGCTGCACCTCTACATCTACACCCAGGAAACCATTTGGGGCGACAGTTGGAGCAACGTGACCGTTTCCGGTGGGGCCGGCAGCATCTTTTTTGAGGGCGGTCTATTCGGCATTGGGGACTGCAATCTGAACTACTACCTCAACGGCGAATATCCTGCTGTGGACGGCTGGGGCGTGACCGCCGACCAGCTTGTCCTCACCGCCGGCGACTATTTGGACATCGCCGGCTACACCAGCTGGAACTTTTTCAGTGATTCTGCCGCCGGTTTCCACTATTTTATTGATTCCAACGGCAACATTACCCACAGTTACAATACTATCGCAGGCACGGAGCTTTCTGTAAAGCTGGGTCGCAGAGCTCCCGGCTTTTCCGGGGAAAGTGGGTTAATCGATGTGACAGACTACACCCTGTCCTATGGCACCACCTTCGATACCGCCACAGGAACCGTCACCACCGATTCCTCCGGTGAGGCACGCATTTCCTTTCCCTCCGCCGGGACTTGGTACCTTTGGTGCGAGGGCGGCTACGGCGCAGAAAACCCATCTGACATCGTTTCCTCCCCTGCCTGGGCGGAAGTTACCGTAACCGCTCCCGCTGCGGAAACGCCGGAATATGACGCAGATGATGTGCTGGATACCGCCATGGCACAGCTGGCTGCTACGGTTACTGCGCCTTCCTTTGGCACGGATGCCGGTGAGTGGACGGTTTTGTCCCTGGCTAGAGGAGGTTACTTTGCCAAAGACAATGCCTATTTTACAGACTACTACAATCGCATTGTGGAAACGGTCAACACCAAAGCCGCTTCCGTCAACATGAACGGCGCCCTGCATCGGTCAAAATCCACCGACAATTCCCGGCTGATTGTGGCGCTGGCCTCCATCGGCAAGGACGCCACCGCTGTGGGTGATTGGGATTTGACCGCCCCCTACGAGGATTTTGACTGGATCAAAAACCAGGGTGTCAACGGGGCAATTTGGGCGCTGATTGCCCTGGATAGCCATGATTATCAAACCACCGACACTACCATTCGCCAGCAGTGCGTGGATTACATCCTGGACAAGCAGCTCTCCGACGGCGGCTGGGCCCTTGCCGGCACGGCGGCCGACCCGGATGTAACCGGCATGGCGTTGCAGGCACTGTATAACTACAAAAATCAGCCTACCGTGGCCTCGGCGTCGCAGGACGCATTTGCCTGCCTGACCGAAATTCAGAACGAAAACGGGACCTACACCTCCGGTGGGGAAGAAACCTGTGAAAGCTGCGCCCAGGTCATTGTGGCCTGCGCCACCTGGGGCATCGACCCGGATACCGACAGCCGCTTCATCAAAAACGGCAACTCTGTGGTGGATGGGTTGCTGCACTTTTACCTGCCTGATGAGGCCGCTTTTTCCCACGTGGCAAACAATCAAGTCAACGGCATGGCCACCGACCAGGCCTGTTACTCCCTTGCGGCCTATGACCGGCTGCGGAAGAACAAGGCGTCCCTGTATGACATGAGTGATGTGACCTTTGAAACGCCCTCCTCCGGGGGTGATACCGGCAATTCCGACACTATGGCAGCATCTTTGGGGCTTCCTGCCAATGTCAGTGGTGAGGCCGGAGCCAAATTCAATGCCGTGGTCAGCGTGAACAAGTGGGACAGCGAGAATGCCTACAAGCTGTTGGACTTCATCGTCAGCGCTCCCTCTGTCTTGTCTGTAACTGGGGTAACGGCAAGCAGTCGTCTGTCCGGCGGTGCGGTCAGCTGGCATTTGGAGGAAAGCACCGGCAAGCTGCGTATCGTCTATTTCGATGCCAATGAGAACAAGGACTTGGCGCTCAGCGGCACCCAGTTCCCGGCGGAGCTGTTCACCATTGGGTTTGCCCTGAAGCAAAGCCGTTACAGCACATCGCTGCCCATCGCCATTACCGGCATGTCGCTGAAGAAATCGTCTGACCCTACCAAGCAGGAGGATATGCTGGTGGTGGACACTTCTGCTGCCTCCGGAACGGTGAAGACGGGCAAGGAGGATGAACTGGTGTGCAGTGCGGTCTGTCTTTACGAGGGTGATGGCGTAGACCTGATCCCTACGGGCAAAAAGGCCATTGCTGTAGCCATTTCCGGCGCCACGGTTTCCAACCTCATTTTCACCGATGGAACCCATAGCTATATTTTTGCTTACAGCCCGGAGATCACGGAGAAAGTCGGTGTGTCCTCTTTTGTTGCGCTGGTGGATGCCTCCGTGGAAACCAAGGCCTTTGCCAAAATCGGAAACTACACCACTCAGACCACTTCCCCCAGCATCCTGTTCGGTGATGCCAACGCCGATGGCCGTGTCAACGCGCAGGACGCATTGGCGGCCGTGGACTGCTGGCTACGCAAAACCGATGCTCCCACCGACGATCAGATTCTTGCACTAAACGTCAACGGCGACAGCCGCATCAACACCTTTGATGCCCTCGGTATCGTAGAGGTCTTTGTCAACGGTGATACCTATGCCGTGGTTACCAAGGCGGCGATCCTCGCAACAGCAACCTAAAGAAGGAGCGATCTCCATGACTGCAAAACGAAAACTCCGGCTTGTGGCTCTGTTTGGAGGAGTGCTTCTCCTGCTTGCTCTGCTGGGATTCTTGATCTTTCAGGAACCTGCAAGGGATGTTCCGTGTCTTGCTGTGGTTGCACCTCCAAAGGTTAGCTTGTCGGGCAACAGGGAGGTTGTGGTGGATGTGACGATTTCCGGTTTGGGCCAAGTGCCTTATCCTGCCGCCAGTGCCAGTATTCGGTTTGACCCCTTGCGGCTGGAATTTCTCGGCGTGCAGGAGGGGAATGTGTTTGTTCGGGACGGAGCGGGCCAAGATTTGCCCCGGTGGAGCTGCAGCCCGGCCCGGTGCAACGAATCCGGAGTGATCAATGTGATGTACCTTGACCTGACCGGCGGCACCCACGCCTTTGACCACAATCTGCTGGCCCCGGAAGACAATGTGCTGCTGCGCCTCGCCTTCCGTCTGCGTGGAAGTGCAAGAGCGGGCGATGTGTACGACCTTACCGTGGAGGATGCGGTCTTTGCCGCCTCCAACGAGGCAGAAAGCCTTTCCATGCTGCAGGGAACCTTAACCTGCCGTAATGGTCGTATTGTGGTAGGAGGATGAGTATGAAACGAATTCGTCTGTTTGCGTTCCTGCTGTCCGTCATACTGTGCCTGACCGCCTGCGGAACGGGAACCGTTACCTTGCAGGACCGTATGCCCATCCCGGAGGACGGCATAATTTCCGCAGGACTTCTGTCCCAAATCAAAAACTCCAATTCCGTGGCAATCTTCGAAGGCACCTCCGGCGGTCTGCGCTATGAATGGACTGTTTTTGGCAGCGACATCACCCAGACAAGCGAAGTAAATCTTCGAGTTGACCTGCAACCGCAGCCCGGTCGGCTGCAGCTGACCTTTATGCAGGCAGAACCGTTTGGTTTCCCCGCCCTGCTGTCTGTATATCTGGCAGAAACATGGCCGGCAGACGGGGCCTGCGCCTGGCAAGATGGCAAAATCGTTTATTCCGTTTCCCTCACCGGGACGGACGCCACCATTGTCAATCTGCCGGTTGACAGCACATTGGGAACGCTTCTGATTGCGCCGGAATCTGCCCCGGATGCGCCGGAACAACCGCCGGTCCAGGCCACCACACAGATGCCGACACAGCAGGATCATTATCTGTCCTCTTCCGGTGCTACCGACAGTCAGGTCCACACTACGCAGCCAATCCCATCCCAGCAGCCGGATACACCGAGTACGGAGCAGCCAAGCCTCCCAGCTGACGGCTACCTGACCCAAGGGCAGACCGGTGAACAGGAGGTTTACGGTTCCGGTCAATCCCCCACTACACTACCAACGACTCCATCCGTCCCTGCCCAACCTGATAGCTATCTGTCCGGCGCATCTACCGGTTCTGAACGGGTGTACTCCACTACAACAGGCGGCGGCAAGGACCGCTATCATACCGACCCCGTCCCAGTCGGCAAACCTCTGCCCGCCGAGCCGCAAAATCAGCAGGTAGATACCCGGAAACAGTACACCTGCACCTTTTCCATTGAATGCTCCACCATTTTGAACCATATGTCCCAATTGAACCCGAACAAGTTAGAATTGGTGCCCTCCAACGGCGTGATTTTGGCCAAACAGACCGTCACATTCTATGAGGGCGAGTCAGTTTTTGATGTACTGCAACGGGTGTGCCGGGAGAATGCCATTCATTTGGAATCCTCCTGGACCCCCATCTACAACAGCGCCTACATCGAAGGTATCCACAACCTCTACGAGTTCGACTGCGGCAGCCTGTCCGGCTGGATGTACCGGGTGAATGGCTGGTATCCCAACTACGGCTGCTCCCGTTACCTGTTGGAGCAGGGCGATGTGGTCCAGTGGCGCTATACCTGCGAGCTTGGCAACGACATCGGCGGAAAGAATGCGTGGTGAACGATGTTGAATGACGCATTTGCCCGTTATCACCCGCTGATTACATTTTTGTATTTTGGATTGATGTTCACCGGAGCTTTGGCCTTTCCCCATCCCCTGGCGCAGTTTGTTTCCCTTCTGTGCGCTCTGCTTTATGCCATCCGGCAGGAGGGCCGCCACGCCACCGGATTTGCCTTGAAATTCTGCCTGCCCATGCTGCTGCTCACGGCCATCATCAATCCGGCATTCAGCCACGCCGGTGTAACCATTCTTGCCTATCTGCCCACGGGAAACCCCCTGACTTTGGAGAGTATTCTCTATGGTCTGTCCGCCGGCACCACGCTGGCCTGTACCCTGCTGTGGTTTCACAGCTTTAACCGGGTCATCACCTCGGATAAGTTTGTGTATCTGTTCGGTCGCATTGCACCGGTTCTATCCCTGATTCTGAGTATGTCCCTGCGGTTTCTTCCGCGGTTCAAAGCACAACTATCTGCCGTAGCCCAAGGGCAGCGGAGCATTGGCCGTGACGTGAGCCGGGGCAGTGTGTGGAGCCGAACCAAAACCGCCATTACCATTTTCTCGGTTACCGTGACGTGGGCGCTGGAAAACGCCATTGAAACGGCGGACAGCATGAAAAGTCGGGGCTATGGCCTGAAGGGGCGTACTGCATTTTCCATCTACCGCTTTGATGCGCGGGACAGGAACATGCTGTGCTGGCTTGGATTCTGTGGTCTGTTCCTGTTGGCCGGTCGCATGGCCCACGGATTTGATTTTCGCTACTTTCCCAGTATTCGCGGGACAATCGTTACCCCCGCTTCCTTCATGTTTTATCTTGTGTACTTCGCCCTGTGCATCACGCCGGTGGTCATCAACATCCGGGAGGAACAAATATGGAACTCTATACATTCCAAAACGTAAGTTTCTCCTACCCGGGGCAAGGAAATGCGGCATTGCGAGATGTTTCCTTCTCGGTTGAAACAGGAGAGTTTCTGCTTCTTTGCGGCCCCTCCGGGTGCGGAAAATCCACCCTGCTGCTCCATTTGAAATCCTGCCTGACCCCACACGGCCTGCCGCAAGGGAAAATCACATTCTGCGGCAAACCCTTATCCCAAATCGACAACCGGGAGCAGGCACAGCGCATCGGCTTTGTTCAGCAATCCCCGGAAAATCAAGTCGTAACAGACAAGGTGTGGCATGAGCTGGCCTTCGGCTTGGAAAGCCTCGGTGTTGATACACCTGCCATTCGGCGCAGAGTGGCGGAAATCGCTGCCTTTTTCGGCATTGAAGACTGGTTTTATCGCTCGGTCGCTCAACTGTCCGGTGGTCAAAAGCAGCTGTTGAGCCTTGCATCGGTCATGGCAATGCAGCCGGATGTGCTGATTTTGGACGAGCCTACCGCGCAGCTGGATCCCATCGCCGCCTCGGAGTTTCTGGCTTTGTTGGGGCGGATCAACCGTGAGATGGGCACCACCATTATCCTCAGTGAGCATCGGCTGGAAGAGGCCTTTGCCGTTGCAAGCCGGGTGCTGGTCATGGACAAGGGCAGCATTCTCTGTCAGGGCAGTCCACAGCAGATCGGCCTGCAGCTGAAACAGGCGCAAAGTGAGATGTTTCTTGCTATGCCGGCTCCCATGCAGGTGTGGGCCGGGTTGCAGACAGGCCTTGCCTGTCCGGTCCCCGTGCGTGACGGCAATCGGTTTCTTTGGGAGTACACAGCCGCACATCCCACACAGCCCCTCCCGCCGGAGGAAATCCCTGCTTGTGCAGAGGAAGTTGTCCTCAGCTGTGACCAACTGTGGTTTCGCTACGAAAAGGACGTGCCCGATGTGATACGGGGGCTTTCTCTCACCCTACACAAAGGTGAATTCTACGCCCTTATGGGTGGCAACGGTGCAGGGAAAACGACTCTTTTAAGTGTTTTGTCCGGCCTTTTGGTTCCCTATAGAGGTGAGGTCTGTGCAGGGCAAACAATCAGTCTGCTACCTCAAAATCCGCGAACCTTATTCGTGAAAAACACCGTCCTTGCTGACCTGAAAGAGGTGTTTCGTACCAACGCACTGCCGGCAGAAGTACAAGACGCGCTTCTCACGCAGGCCATCCGTTTGTGCCGGCTGGATGATTTGCTGGAACGCCACCCCTACGATCTTTCCGGCGGCGAGCAGCAGCGCG
>JAZOBP010000203.1:0-9067 GCA_045596065.1 Lawsonibacter sp.
ATATGCAATTGAGATAATATTCGAGAGCCTTCAGGCTCAGCCAGCAAAAGCCCCTTATAGGGGCAGAGCAGGCCACCTGTTATACGGGTGGTCCTGACTCGTCCTCGTTTGGCCCGTCATCCGGCGCCTCAGGCTCCGGGGCAGGAGGGGGAGCGGCACGGAAGAGCTTGGTGCCCACACAGCGGTTGATGGGGGTGCCCAGATTGTGGAACTTCTCTTCGTAGTCGGTCATGACTCCGCAAATGCCGTGCTCGTGGAGGTTGCGGTTGACCTCGGACAGCTCAAAGGCGGCCTTGGGGAACTGGAACAAGGACCACTCGTACAGATCGTGGTTGTCTGTCTTAAAGTGGATCTGTCCGCCATTCTTGAGCACCTGCCGGTACAGCTCCAGAAAGCCCACGGCGGTGAGCCGGCGCTTGGAGTGGCGGTGTCCGGGCCACGGGTCACAGAAGTTGATGTAGATGCGGTCCACCTCGTCCGGGGCAAACAGCTCGGGCAGGCGGGCGGCATCGTCGTCCATAAAATACACGTTGGTCAGGCCCAGCTCGCTGGCACGCTCCATGGCGATGACCATGGCATCGGGCACACGCTCCACGGCGATAAACAGCACGTCGGGGTTCTGGGCGGCGGTCTCCACCGTAAAGCGGCCCTTGCCGCAGCCAAGCTCCAGATGCAGGGCGGCGGCGTCCGGCTTGAGCTCACGCCAGTGACCCCGGCGGGACAGGGGCTTTTCCGACGTGTCGATGAGCAGATGGGAGCAGCGCTCCATACGGGGCTGCAGATTGGGCTTTTTTCTCATTCTCATGGGGCTTCACCTCGAGGGACATCTTACCACAGCACGTCGGATTTTGCAAGGCACGCCGTATCTACTCCCGGCTGTGTCAATGATTGAGAAAGGCTTTGGCCGTTTTGCAGGATGTTGATGAAAATAAGAAAATGTGATAGAGTAAACAAAAACGACAAATAAGAATTTGACGGACTATAATGGATATTTGAAACAAAAGGAGAAGTCAATATGGAAAAAGTAATTACTATTGAAAACTTACGTAATTTTGCATACTGCAACAATCATATTTGCAAAAAACCAATTAAGGGTTTGGTTGTCTGCTTCTTTGGATTGGGTGGAGCTTCTATGTTTGGTGAAGATACGGAAGATGGTATACGATTTGCCGAAAACGGAATACTGTATGTGGTACCGTATCAAAATCCGTGGGCGTGGCAAAATAAGCAGAATGTATCATACACAGATGAAATAATTGACGTGTTATTTGAAGAGTATAGTTTGCAATATGATTTACCTGTTGTATCCGTAGGTGGAAGTATGGGCGGGCTTTCTGCCCTGGTGTATATGGTTTATGCTAAGCGTACCCCTGTTGCCTGTGTTGCAAATTGTCCTGTGTGTGATTTACCGTATCATTTCAACGAACGTCCCGATTTGCCGAGAACATTATATAGTGCATTTTATAATTATGATTGCAGTTTGCAGGAGGCTTTGAGGTCAGCGTCTCCGTGGGATTTGGTTGATAGAATGCCTGTAAATTCTAAGTATTATATTTTTCATTGTATGGAAGATAAAGCAGTTAATAAACAAAAACATAGCGACAGATTTGTTGAGAAGATGAAAGATAAACACGATATTGTCTATTATTCTGTTCCGGATAGAGGACACTGCGATTTAACAGATGAGATGAAAAAACGATACAATAAACATATCGAAAGCTCCATCTTAGATAGATAAAGTAAATTTCAATTTATCGGGATACAAAACAGGCTCCATCCAACAGGGTGGAGCCCGTTTTCATTACGGGTGAAGTAAATATCCTCCGGGCTTATGACATGGGCAGTGAAAAAAGACCGAATCAGGCAAAAAAATATTTTTAAAAAAGCTGCAAAAACCCTTTGACAAATCATGGAAGGGGTGGTATAGTGGTCGAGGTTAGAGGATGCTAACTCGATTATCGCACTGGAGTGAAACACCATGGATCTGACACAGGCTCAGGAGGGAAAGGAATACATCATCCGTGAGATCGTCACCGAGGACGAAGAGATGGATGCCTTTTTGTTTTCTCTGGGCTGCTACAGCGGCGAGCCCATCACCGTCATTGCCCACAAAAAGGGCGGCTGTGTGGTGGCCGTCAAGGAGAGCCGCTACAGCATCGACAACCAGCTTGCCGCCGCTATTTTGATTTGACCCATAAGTGGCCAGACCGGGTTTGGCCACTTGTTTTTCGGATGCCAGTTAGTTTCGGCTAACTTACATATAGACGACATCAAACCTGACCATGTACAAGGAGGAATCGATATGAGGATCGCATTTGCAGGCAATCCCAACAGTGGTAAAACCACCATGTACAACGCTCTGACCGGCCGCAACGAAAAGGTCGGCAACTGGGCCGGCGTTACCGTGGAGAAGAAGGAGAGCCCCATCAAAAAGAGCTTTTGTCCCGACGGGACAGAGCTGATCGCCGTGGACCTGCCCGGCGCCTACTCCATGTCTCCCTTTACCTCGGAGGAGAGTGTCACCAGCAGCTACATCAAGAATGAAAACCCCGATGTTATTGTGAATATCGTGGACGCCACCAACCTCAGCCGCAGCCTGTTTTTCACCACTCAGCTCATGGAGCTGGGCATCCCTGTGGTGGTGGCCCTGAACAAAAGTGACATCAACCAGAAAAAGCAGACTGTCATTGACGCTGCCGCCCTGTCTCAGAAGCTTGGCTGCCCCGTGGTGGAGACCGTCTCTACCGCCGGCGGTCACAACGGTCTGGAGGACGTGGTCAAGGCCGCTGTGGAGCAGGCCGGCAAGAGCCATACTGCACCCTACGTGCAGGGTGACGTGGACCTGAACAGCAAAAAGGCGGTGGAGGCCGCCGACCGCAAGCGCTTTGCCTTTGTCAACGACATCGTCAAGCAGGTGGAAAGCCGCAAGGTGCTGGCCAAGGACAAAAACTATCAGGACAAGATCGACGCCGTGCTTACCAACAAGTGGCTGGGCATCCCCATTTTTGCCGTGGTCATGTTCCTTGTGTTCGACATCAGCCAGTCCACCCTCGGCCCCTGGATCGCCGACACGCTGGTTGGCTGGATCGAAATGTTCCAGAGCTGGGTGAGCGGTCTCATGGCAAACGCAAGCCCCCTGCTGCAGGCCCTTGTGGTGGATGGCATCATCGGCGGCGTGGGTGCCGTGGTGGGCTTTTTGCCGCTGGTCATGGTGATGTACTTCCTCATCGCCCTGCTGGAGGACTGCGGCTATATGGCCCGTGTGTCCGTGGTGCTGGACCCCATCTTCAAAAAGGTCGGCCTGTCCGGCAAATCCGTCATCCCCTTCGTCATCGGCACCGGCTGCGCCATCCCCGGCGTCATGGCCTGCCGCACCATCCGCAACGAGCGTGAGCGCCGTGCCACCGCCATGTTGGCTCCCTTCATGCCCTGCGGTGCAAAGCTCCCCGTCATCGCCCTTTTTGCCGGTGTGTTCTTTGCCGACGCCTCCTGGGTGGGTACGCTGATGTACTTTGCAGGCATCCTGCTCATCTTCTTCGGTGCCCTGCTGGTCAATAAGATCGCCGGTCACAAAAACCGCAAGTCCTTCTTCATCATTGAGCTGCCTGAGTATAAGCTCCCCAGCCTGCTGCGTGCTGCCCTGTCCATGTGCTCCCGTGGCTGGGCCTACATCGTCAAGGCCGGTACCATCATCCTGCTGTGCAACACCGCTGTGCAGATCATGCAGTCCTTTACCTGGTCCTTCCGGCTGGTGGAGGAGGGCATGGAGAAGTCCTCCATCCTGGCCTCCATCGCATCCCCTGTGGCCGTGCTGCACATCCCTCTGGGCTTTGGCTGCTGGCAGATGGCTGCCGCAGCGGTCACCGGCTTTATCGCCAAGGAGAACGTGGTGGGCACGCTGGCCGTGGTGTACGGCGTGACCAACTTCATCGATACCGAGGCGCTGGAGCTCCTAGGCGGTGCGGACGAGGTTGCCGCCATGATGGGGCTGACCAAGGCTGCCGCTCTGGCCTGCCTGATGTTCAACCTGTTCACGCCCCCCTGCTTTGCCGCTCTGGGCGCTATGAACTCCGAGATCAACGATCGCAAGTGGTTCTGGGGCGGCGTGGCCCTGCAGTTTGCCACCGGCTATACCGTGGCCTATCTGGTCTACCAGATCGGCACCCTGATCTCCGAGGGCACGGTGGGCAGCGGCTTTGTCCCCGGCCTGATCGCTGTGATCGCTTTCGTGGCCGTTGTGTGCCGGCTCATCGTCAGAAACAATAAGAACCATGCATCCGAGTACGCTCTGAGCAAAAAGAAATAAACGGGGAGGGGATACCATGACTGACCTGATCGTTGTGATGGTGCTTATCGCCATCCTCGGCGGCGCCGGTTACTACGTGTACCGGGCCAAAAAGAGCGGTGCCAAGTGCATTGGCTGCCCATCGGGTGGCAAGTGCACCTGTGGATGCGCTTCCTGCCAAGAAAAATCCGACCAAGCATGATTTGACCCCGGCGGGCTGCAGGGCAGACCGCCGGGGTTTCTTTGCTTGGTCAGGGCTTGAGCATGGTCAGGCCGATGCGCTTTTTCTTCTCGTCTACTTCCACTACCCAGACGGTGACCACATCGCCCACGCTGAGCACCTGAGAGGGATGCTTGATAAAGCGGTCACAGATGCGGCTGATATGAACCAGTCCGTCCTGATGTACACCGATGTCCACAAAGGCGCCGAAGTCGATGACGTTGCGTACCGTGCCCTGCAGCTCCATGCCGGGCTTGAGGTCCTTAATGTCCAGCACGTCGGTGCGCAGGATGGGAGGGGGCAGCTCATCACGGGGGTCACGGCCGGGCTTGACCAGCTCCTTGATGATATCAGCGAGGGTGGGGGCACCCACACCGCAGTCCTCCGCCAGCTTTTCAAGGCCAAAGGTCTCAGCACGCTCCTGCAGCTGACCCAGCTGGCCGGCCTTCACGTCGGCCAAGGTGTAGCCGCACAGCTCCAGCAGCTTTTCTGCCGCAGGGTAGCTCTCCGGGTGAACGCCGGTGTTGTCCAGTACGCTCTTGCTCTCGGGCACACGCAGGAAGCCGGCGCACTGCTCAAAGGCCTTGGGGCCCAGCTTGGGCACCTTGAGTACCTGCTTGCGTGAGGTGAACTGACCGTTTTCCTCACGGAACTTGACGATGTTTTTGGCGGTGGTGGCATTGAGGCCGGATACCCGGGTGAGCAGAGAGGCGGAGGCGGTGTTCAGATCAACGCCCACACCGTTGACGCAGTCCTCCACCACGCCGTCCAGAGTTTGGGACAGGCGGGCCTGAGGCATATCGTGCTGATACTGACCCACGCCGATGGCCTTGGGGTCGATCTTGACAAGCTCCGCCAGAGGATCCTGCAGACGGCGGGCGATAGACACGGCGGAACGCAGGTTGACGTCGTACTCGGGAAACTCCTCGGCGGCCAGCTTGCTGGCAGAGTATACCGATGCGCCCGCCTCACTGACCATCATGTAGCTGACCCCACCACCCACACGGCGGATGAGCTCAACCGCCATCTGCTCGGTCTCACGGCTGGCAGTGCCGTTGCCGATGGCAATGTGGACCACCTTGTGTCTGGCGATCATGCGGGACAGGGTGGCGATGGCCTCCTCCTGCTGGCGCTGGCCGTGGGTGGGGTAGACCACGGCGGTGTCCAGCACCTTGCCGGTGCCGTCCACCACAGCCACCTTGCAGCCCATGCGGTAGCCGGGGTCGAGGCCCATGGTCACCTTGCCCTTAACGGGGGGCTGCATGAGCAGGGGACGCAGGTTAAGTGCAAAGTTGTGGATGGCACCCTCACTGGCTGCATCGGTCAGGTCGGTGCGGATCTCACGCTCCAAAGAGGGCTGGAGCAGACGCACATAGGCGTCATCGGCGGCGGCACGCACAATGGCCATGGCGGCCCGGTTGGGCACCACCAAACGACGCAGGGTGATCAGAGCAGCCTCGGTGTCCAGCTCCACGCCGGCCTTGAGGATCCCTTCCTTCTCGCCGCGGTTGATGGCCAGCACCTGATGGCCCTGTGCCTTGGCGAGGGGGGTGGAAAAGTCGTAATACAGGCGATAGACGCTGTCCTCGGGCTCCTTGTCGGCAGCTCTGGACACCAGCATGGCACGCTTGCGGTAGAGGTCTTTAAGCTCCTTGCGTACCCGGGCGTCGTCGGAGATCATCTCGGCGATAATATCGCTGGCACCCTGAATGGCGTCGGCCACGGTCTCCACGCCTTTTTCGGCGTCCACAAAGGCCTCGGCGGCGGCCTCGGGGTCGGGGCAGGAGCCGCCCAGCTCAAAGTAAAGCTCTGCCAGAGGCTCCAGACCCTTCTCTTTGGCCACGGTGGCACGGGTGCGGCGCTTTTGCTTGTAGGGGCGGTACAGATCCTCCACCTCAGCCAGGGTGGCGGCGGCCTCGATGGCGGCGGCCAGCTCCGGGGTGAGCTTTTCCTGGTTTTCGATGGAGGTGAGTACCTCCTGCTTGCGCTGGGCAAGATTGCGCAGATACTGCAGACGATCAGCCAGTGTGCGCAGCAGCTGGTCGTCCATGGAGCCGTGCAGCTCCTTGCGGTAGCGGGCGATAAAGGGGATGGTGGCACCCTCGTCAATGAGGTTGACCACGTTTTCAACATGGGTCTCGGACCGGCCGAGCTCCTTTGCCAGAGTTTGAATGAGAATGTCCATGGGCCATGCGCTCCTTGTGGAAAAAATGTCTCATTCAGTTTAACGGAAAACAGGCAAAAAGTCCAGTCCGCAGCGCAAATTTATGTTCCGCCGACCGCCCGCCCCGGACAGTCGGCGCAGGGGGTCAGCGACCCATGGCGTTGTTGAAGTTTTCCACCACGCAGTTAATACCGTCGATGGCCTCGTTGACGGCGCAGTTGACACTTTTGACTGCTTTGTGGGCGGCCCGGCGCATGTCCCGTTTGGCCGGGGCGAGGGTCATGCCGATCACGGTGCCGACAGCCAGTCCGGCCACCATGCCCCAGCAGAATTTTCCGCACATCATAGTTACTGCCTCCTTTCTGTGAACTCGGGATTATTTTGTCCCAAAAAGACAAAAAATCCATTGCTAAAAAATGCGTGTTAATTTATAATATATTATGTATGGGTGCGCACACGAACGGGATGCGTGTCCGTAGAAAACGAGAACCGACGGGGCAGTCATTGCTCTCAGGATTACAAATAAGGAGTACGAGCATGAAATTGCTGATCAAAGGCGGACGGCTGGTAGATCCGGTGGGCGGCATTGGCGGTGTGATGGATCTTCTGATCCAAAACGGCAAGATCGTCGGACTGGGCAGCGATCTGGGGGACGAAGCAGACCAGATCATTGACGCCGCCGGCCTTGTGGTATGTGCCGGCCTTGTGGATATGCATGTGCATCTGCGTGACCCGGGCCTTGAGTACAAAGAGGACATCTTTACCGGTACCATGGCGGCAGCCCGGGGCGGTGTGACCGCCGTGGCCTGTATGCCCAACACCAAGCCGGTCACCGACAGCCCGGAACAGATCCAATACGTGATACAAAAGGCCGCTCAGGCCTGCGGCGTTCGGGTGTGGCCCATTGGAGCCGTCTCCGTGGGCCAGCAGGGTCAGCAGCTTACCGATGCCGAACAGCTCAAGAAGGCCGGCGCGGTGGCCCTTTCCGACGACGGCGTGCCCGTGGACAGCGCCAATGTTATGCGTGATGCCCTCATCCGGGCCAAGCGCTATGACATGACGGTGCTCTCCCACTGCGAGTACGGCGACATGGTCAAAAACTATGCCGTGAATGAGGGACGGGTATCCCGACAGTTGTGGCTGGAGGGCCGGCCCGCTATCGCCGAGGAGCTGATGGTCATGCGGGACGCTATGCTGGCCGAGGAGACCGGCGCTCACGTACACA
The DNA here is from genome assembly GCA_045596065.1 of Lawsonibacter sp. Lineage (GTDB taxonomy): Bacteria > Bacillota > Clostridia > Oscillospirales > Oscillospiraceae > Lawsonibacter. The sequence goes on from JAZOBP010000203.1 coordinate 7,895, forward strand.
TCCAGCACGTGTCTACAGGCAAGAGCGTGGATATTATCCGTAAGATGAAGATGAAGGGCGTGCCCATCACCTGTGAGACCTGTCCTCAATATTTCACCCTTACCGAGGATGAGGTGCTGACACAGGGCACCATGGCCCGGATCAACCCTCCTCTGCGCACCAGACACGATGTGGAGGAGATCATCCGTGGCCTGCAGGACGGTACCATTGACGTCATTGCCACTGACCACGCCCCCCACTCCAAGGAGGAGAAGGCAAGACCTCTGGAGAAGGCACCCAGCGGCATGGTGGGGCTGGAGACATCCCTTGCTGTCACCTTGACCTCTCTGTACCACACAGGCAAGATGGATCTGTCTGCCATCCTGCGCTGTATGACCTGCAATCCGGCGGCCATCCTGCGGGTGCCCGGCGGCCGGCTGGCCATCGGTGCCGAGGGTGACGTGACCATCTTCGATCCCAACGAGGCGTGGGTGGTGGACCCGGACAAGTTTGCCTCCAAGGGCCGCAATACTCCCTTTGTGGGCCATGAGGTCAAGGGCCGGGTGAAGTACACCATCGTGGGCGGCGAGATCATTTATCAGGAACAATAATTTTTACATACAAGACAAGAAAGGAACGTGACCAATATGTCGTTTGATATTCTGCAGGACAAGATCCGTGCCATGAAAAACCCCACCGTGGCCGGTTTGGATGCCCGCATTGAGTATGTGCCCGAGTACATCCGAAAGGCTGCCTTTGAGGAGTACGGTGTGGGCCTGAAGGGTGCCGCCGAGGCCATCTGGCAGTTTAACGTGGGCCTCATCGACGCCCTGTGTGACATCGTCCCCGCTGTTAAGCCTCAGGCCGCCTACTACGAGAATCTGGGCTGGCAGGGCATGGAGATGCTGGAACGCACCATTAAGTACGCTCAGAGCAGGGGCCTGTACGTTATCGCCGACATTAAGCGTGGCGACATCGGTGCTACTGCCACCGCTTATGCAGAAGGCTGGCTGTCCGGCACCATGATCGAAGGGGAGAACTTCAAAACCTTTCACGCCGACTGCGTGACCCTGAACGGTTACATGGGCTCTGACTCCATCAATCCGTTCCTGGAAGCTGCCAAAAAGGACAACAAGACCGTGTTTGTTCTGCTGAAGACCTCCAATCCCAGCTCTGGTGAGCTGCAGGATATGG
>JAZOBP010000204.1:0-12401 GCA_045596065.1 Lawsonibacter sp.
AAGCAAAAAGGCCGTCCCCCACAAAAGAGGCGAACGGCATTTCAGTTGATATTAGCCCTTGACGGAACCGATCATGACACCGGTCTTGAAGAACTTCTGGACGAAGGGGTAAGCAGCAATGATGGGGGCAGAGGAGACCACGATCAGAGCATACTTGATCAGGTCGGCCATGCCGGTCATCTGAGCCAGCAGTTCGGGGTCATCGATCTGGGTCAGGTCGATCTTACTTGCGTTCAGAATGTCACGCAGGACCATCTGCAGAGGCTGCAGATCGCGGTCACGCAGGTAGATCATAGCGCTGAAGTAGCTGTTCCAGTGGCCGACAGCGTAGTACAGAGTAACCACGGAGATAACGGCCTTGGACAGGGGCAGCACGATGCTCCACAGGGTACGCAGCTCAGAGCAGCCGTCAATACGGGCAGCTTCGATCAGCTCGCTGGGAATGCTGTTGCGGAAGTAAGTGCGGATGATGATCATGTTGTAGGCGCTGATAGCACCGCCCAGGATCAGAGCCCAACGGGTGTTGGTCAGGCCCAGATTGGACATCAGCAGGTACTTGGGGATGATACCGGCGCTGAACATCATGGTGATGGTGAACAGCAGGGTACCAAACTTGCGGCCCTGATAGTTGGGGCGGGACAGGGGATATGCAGCCAGCACGGACAGAATGATGTTGACGATCGTACCCACAATGGTGTAGAAGGCACTGTTGCCGAAGCCGAGCCAAACGCTTCGGTAGTTAAAGATGACCTTATAGCCCTGAATGGAGAAGTCCACGGGCCACAGCAGCACCTGGCCGCTGGAAACGGCGGTACCGGAGGAGAAGGAGCAGGACAGAACGTAGATAATGGGGTAGCCGACGACCACCAGCAGGAGCAGCAGGATCACGTCGGTGGTAGCGTACAGGATCTTATCGTCCATGGTACGATAGCGGTGGCTGGTGTTGGCCTTGGAGCGCTGCTTCTGGGCATAAGCGGCACGCTTTGCAGCGATCTTCTCGTTCTTCTCGGCAAACTTAGCCTCCAGCTTGGCAGCAGCCTTGGCATCCTTGGTGCGCAGGTCGGCGACCTCAGCCTGCTGCTTGGCAAGACGGGCAGCGTCCTGCTTGGCGTACTGGGCTTCCTTGGCAGCCAGCTTGGCATCAACCTTCTGGCGGGCCTTTACACGGGCGGCACCGGCCTTGGCGGCACGGGCCATGATGTTCTTTTCACGCTTGGCGGCCTTAGCGGCGCGAGCGTCCAGAGAGCGGTTTTCAGTTACACTCATTGCTCACACTCTCCTTTCTTAGAACAGGCCCTGCTCACCGTTGGTGAGCTTACGGGTGATAGTGTTAACGGTCAGCAGCAGCGTGGTGTTGATGATGGAGTTGAACAGGTCGATGGCAGTACCGTAAGACATCTGCATCTTGCCCAGACCGGTCTTATACACGTAGGTAGAGATAACCTCGGAGGTGGACAGGTTCAGGTCGTTCTGCATCAGGTAGACCTTCTCGTAGCCGACGGACATAACGCTGCCGAAGCGCAGGATCAGCATAATGGACACGGTGGGAAGGATGGCGGGAAGGTCGACGTTGAGCACGCGCTTCCAACGGCTGGCGCCGTCCAGCTCAGCAGCCTCGTGCAGCTCGCTGGAAACACCGGACAGAGCGGCCACATAAATAATGGTGGACCAGCCCATCTGCTGCCAGACACCGGACCAGACGAACAGGTGACGGAACGCACCGGCGCTGGCACGGATGTCGGGGGCCACGCCGATGCCGCCGAACATGTGATAGAAGGTACCCACAACGCCGCACACGGGGTTGAGGATCTGGTTGATGATACCGACCAGAACCACGGTGGAGATGAAGTGGGGCATGTAGGACACGTTCTGAGTCAGCTTCTTGAGGACCTTGCGCTCACTGACGTGAAGCATCAGAGCCAGAATGATGGGGATGGGGAAGCCAACAAAGATGTTATACAGAGAGATGATCAGCGTGTTGGAAATGATCTGCGTGAAGTTGTAAGCCTTAAAGAACGTAATAAAGTGTTTCAGGCCGACCCATTCACTGCCCCAGATACCGGCACGGGGCTTAAAATCGCGGAATGCGATCTGCAGACCGTACATGGGTACGTAGTAGAAAACAATGATGTACAGGATGGGCAGTGCTACAAGAAGATGCAGCTGCCAGTTCTTGCGAACACGCACAAGGAACTGATGCAGGCCGCTCTGCTTGGCTGCCAGGGGGGATTGAACTGTCTTGCTCATGCGCTAACTTCCTTTCTCGATTGTGGGTAGTGCCGTAGCCAGAGGTCAGCCCGTTATTCCGCAATGGACGGGCAAAATCTCCCACAGCGGCAAGTGCGGGGTAACTCCTGCCGTGGGAGACCATATCTCGTATATGATTGTACGCTATTTGCGGCATTTTCGCAATAGGCAAACCCAATTCTTTTTTCTCATTTTTCGCACAAACGTGGTTTTTTCACCCCTTTTTGTCTCCATAAATAACCTTATTTTCCTTTTTCTGCCAGTCTCTTTCTCTCTTTTTTGCACAAATACAGGGCAGTTTTTGCATTTTTATTTTTATGTTTTTCTTTATTTCCAAGGCTTTGAAGCATGGTCAAAACGCCGAGACCCCCGATTTTGTGCTCCGCCGTCCCTTCCGCACCCCCGCATTTCCCATTTTCCGCACCTGCCGTTTTGTTCCTTTTCTCCTCTCCGGCCATTTTTCCCAGTTCTCACTTTCCACTTTCTTGCACGTTTTTTCATTTTTTATATAGCCTTTTTGCGCCGCATCCTTTATAATGGTGGCAATACATATTCTACACTTAACAAAAGGAGGCGAGTGGATGTTTCGGCTGCTGCACCGTCTTACCGCAAGAGTTTCCCTGTTCTGGCGGTATTTGATTTTGCTGGGCACTATTGCCGCCATGTTTCTTGTCACCCTCTCCGTCTCGTTTCAGTTGTTCTCTTCCAGCCTGCAGACAGCCTATCTGGGCCAGGCCGAGGAGTCTTTTCAGCAAAACTGCCAGTCCTTTTCCAAAGAAGTGTTCTCCGCCTACTCCATTCCCGCTGCGGTAGAGAACAGTGCCGCATATAACGATGCCGCCACCGCCGAATCCATTTTAGACACCCAAAGCATTTTTGCCTTTAACGATGTGCGCGACTCCTTCACCCGGCAGTGCGCCATGCTCCGTCTGCCCAGTGAGAGCTTTTTGTACTTCAGCTCCTCTCAGCTGTGCGTGTTTCGGGGTCATATGACCCAACCGGCGCAGAGCAGCTTCCGCTCCTATCTGGTCTACGAGGATGATACGGTGCTCAACGCCCTGCTGGCCAACGACATTCCCGTCCTCGGTCTGACTCTGCTGCCGGCTCAACAGGTTCGCATCAACAACAGTGAACCTGTCCGTTATATGACCTTACTGGTTCGTTCCACGTCGAAGCGTGAGATTTACGGTTTTCTCTATTCCGAGGATTCCATCCAAAATTACTTTCATCTCAACTCCCTGCCCGACGACACCTCTTTGCAGCTTCATTCCTCCGAGGGCCAGCTGCTGTTCTCCTGCGGGCCGGAGCATCCGGACGACCATCGGTACATCCCCCTGTCCAGTTCTATCCCCAGTCTGAACTGTACGGCCACTATACGCATCCCCCGTTCATACTTTACCGACACCGTGCGTGACTCTCAGCTGACGATCATGGCCATCTTCTTTGTATGCGTCGTGGCCGGTCTTGCCATGTGCCTTCTGTTTTCCCACATCAGCGTCAAGCCTTTCCGCGACCTGATCCGGGACCACGCCGTCGGCCAAACCGAGGACGCCCCCGAAAACGAGCTGCTGGCCATTGATACCCTGCTGAAAACCACCCGGCAAAACAACTCCACTCTTCGGGAAATGCTGCTGTCCAGCCTGCTGGTACGCTCCTTCTCCGGCCAGTCCATCCGGCAGGACGAATATCAGTCCCTTTCTCTGGCTTTCCCTCAATTTCAGCAGCCTCAGCGCACCGCCGTAGTCCGAGATCTGCGTGTCGGTGCCGCCCCGGAGGACGACTCGTCCATGTTCAATCAGCTGCGCAGCAAGCTGCCGGAGCAATTTTTGTGCGAGTATATCGACCTGCAGGAGGCTTTGATCCTCTTCCCTGCCGAGCCCGATGACTTTGATCTGTTCCAGAGCGTTTTGCTGTCCCTGAACCAAAACCCCGACCAGCCCCCCCGCTTTGTGTGCGGCATCAGCGCTCCCTTTATCGGCATCGGCGAGATCGACAGTTCCATCCGTCAGGCCCAGTTCTGCGTCCCCGACGACGCAGAACGTGCCGTAGCCGCCTTTTCCGAGGATGTGGTGGGCACCGATCTGTCCTCCGCTGCCAGCTTTGACCTCAAGCAGTTCCAGCAGGCCCTTGCCACGTGGAATCACCGCGAGACCCATTCCATGCTGGATCATCTGTGCGCCCATCCGGGCCCTCATCCCGAAGAGCTGTTCTACAGCATCCTGTTTTTACTGCGCAGTGCGGCTCAGGCGGGCAAGATGACCTTTGCCTCCAGCGAAAAGACCACCTACCTGCAAAGCGGCACACCGGCAGCAAACTTTGCCCAGCTGCGTGACATTGCAGACGACCTGTTCCAGCAAAAGTCCGCCCTGCAGCTATCCGACCGCCAGCAGCTGTGCGAGCAGATCGTACAGCACATCAAGGACAATTTCTCCGATGCCACCTTCTGCCTGTTTGCCCTGTCCAAGCAATTTGGCGTGTCTGAGCGGTTTGCCCACAATGCCATTCAGTCCATTACCGGGCTGAACTTCAGCAATTTTCTCGCCCTGACCCGTATCCAGGAGGCTGCCCGTCTGCTGCGTGAGACCGACCTGAGCATTCAGGAGGTCGCAGAGCAGTGCGGCTATCCCGCCATCAGCACATTCTACCGCAACTTTAAAAAGCATTATCTTATGACCCCTGCCGACTACAAGGATTCCATCCGATAACGCCCGCAGGAAAAGGAGCCGTTATGAAAAAATCCAAGATTTCCTCCGTCCTTGAGTTCGCCATGGCCGTGGTGCTGCTCAATCTGCTGTTTCTGGTGTGCAGCCTGCCCCTGCTTACCGTGGGTACCTCTCTGACCGCCCTGTACTCCGGTCTGCGTGCCCTGATCAAGAAAGAGCCCTACCTGCGCGCCTTCTTCAAAGCCTTTCGCACAGGCTTTGTGCGTTCCACCGTGGCGTGGGTCATTTTGGCAGCCATTAACGCCGTCCCCCTGCTCCATACGTGGTACATCTACGGCGAAACCCTCCACAACGGTCAGATGATGTCGGCGCTTCCCATGCTTTTGGGCTCCCTCCTGTTCGTGATTTTGCTGCTGTCCATCACCTCCGTGGTATTTTTGCTGTATTCCCGTTTCGAGTGTACGGTGTCCCAGCTGCTGCGCTACGGCACCTCACTGGCTCTGTCCAATCCTCTGCGGGCTGTCTCTATCGGCCTGCTTACCTGGGCCCCCATGTTTTTGGTCATCTACGATGCGGTAAATACCACCTATTACACCCTGCTGACCTTTACTGTGTGGCTGTTTTTCTACTTTGCTTTGGTGGGCATCGCCGCCATTTGGCTTATGAATCGGCCCTTTGCTCTCTTTGCCGGAGAGGTAATGGGTATGAATACAAACCAAATCAACCAAGCGCACAACAAGGAGGAGAAAAACCAATGATTCTCGATCGCATCGAAAACGCCAACCAGTACTTCTGCATGGGCCCTCAGTGGCAGACCGCCCTGACCGCCATCCAGCAGTACGACCCCGCCAAGTTTGTCAAAGGCGAAAAGATCATGCTGGACAACGGCGTCAAGCTGCTGCAGTTTGAGCCCACCACGAAGACCCGTGACAAGGTCATCTTCGAGGCCCACCGCAAGTATGCCGACATTATGTTCTTCCCCGCCGGCGAGGAAAAGATCGCATGGAAGCCCACCGCCGAGCTGAAGAATATCACCAAGGAGTACACCGAGGAGATGGAGGCTCTGCTGGCCGATCTGGACGATGACGCCGTGGAGATCCCCATGAAGCCCGGTATGTTCGTGGTGTTCCTGCCCCAGGACGCCCATGGCCCCGACATCGCCGTGGGTGAGCCAGCCGCCGTGCGCCGCGTAGTTGTGAAAGTTCCTCTGGATTGATCCGGAGCAATGAATAGAGGCAAGGGAAATAACAGAAAAGAGGTAATCAATCATGGAAAAGAAGCTCTTCCCCTTTGGTGACGCCGAAATCAAAATCGGCATGGTCGGTTTCTCCGAGGGCAACGCACATCCGTTCTCCTGGAGTGCCATGATCAACGGCTACGACAAGGACGAAATGCTCAAGTGGACCAAGGACCTGTACCCCACCATCCCCAATTATCTGGGCAAGCAGCCCGCCCACACCTTCGGCATTCCCGGCGTGAAGGTCACCCACGTCTGCTTTACCGGCGACGAGGACCGCACCACCGCCGAGGGCTGCGCCAAGGCCACTTTCATCCCCAACGTGTGCGACCGCCCCGAGGAGATGATCGGCCATGTGGATGCTGTTATCGTGGCTACCGACAAGGGCTTTGAGCACGTGGATCGCTGCCGCCCCTTCATCGAGGCCGGTCTGCCCGTCTTTATCGACAAGCCCATGGCCGATAACGAGGAGGATCTTCGCACCATCGTCAAGTGGTACGACGAAGGCGCCAACATCATGTCTGGTTCCTCCCTGCGCTACAAGAAGGAAGTGGAGATCTACTATGACCGCCACTTTGAGTTTGGCAAATACCAGTACATTATCTCCCCCATGGCCAAGAAGTGGGAAACATACGGCATGCACGCCATTGAGGCCTTCTTCCAGCTGGTGGGCTGCGGCTTTGAGTGGGTGGAGAATCTGGGCACTTACGAAAAGCCCTTTGTGAACGCCTACCATAAGGACGGCTGCCATGTGACCATGCCCATGGGCATCCCCTCCCCCGGCCTGTGGCTGTGCGGCGAGCACATGGCCAAGAACGTCAGCAGCGGTGACTCCTACTACTCCTTCAAGCGTCAGCTGGAGGTCTTTGTCAACTACCTGCGCACCGGCGAGCGCCCCTTCCCCTTCGAGCAGACCATTGAGTGCTGCAAGATCCTCATCGCCGGCATCCGCAGCCGTGAGGAAGGCGGCCGCCGTGTGTATCTGTCCGAGATCCACGAACGTTAAGGAGGTCACCATATGAGCTTTTTGGACTCCTTCTCTCTGGCCGGCAAAAAGGCCTTGGTGCTCTGCCCCGAGCACGCCTACGGCCCGGAGCTGGTACAGGGTCTGCTGGACGGCGGCGCCAGGGTCTGGGTGGCCGGCGCCAAGGACATCGGCCTGCCCGGCGTGGAGGGCTTCTTCCCCTACTACCACACCGATGCCGAAGAGACCGCCAAGCTGGCCGAGTTTGTCAAGACCGCCATGGGCACCATTGACGTACTGGTGGAGAATGTCCTGAACATGGACACTGCCCCCGGCTGGGATCACGACTTCGACACCATCAACACCACCTTCCAGACCGCCATGAAGGGCATGATGCTCACCATTCAGGCCATCGGCTACCACATCATGGCCGAGCAGGGCTTTGGCAGCGTCATTCTTGCCACCGATTACGGCGCTCTGGTGGGCTACGACCCCCTGAACTACGAAGATTGCCCCGAGCATTTTGATAACGACTTTTCCCTCATGCGCGGCTTTATCCGCGGCTCCTGCGTCAACACCGCCCGTCAGGCCTCCAACTACCTGACCGAGCACGGCTGCCGCTGCAACGCCATCGCTTTTGGCCCTCTGGCCGGCAAGCAGCCCGCCGCCTTTGAGGAGGCCTACATTCGCCACAGCCAGACCAAGCGTCTGCTCACCGCTCAGGACATCGCCTATGCGGTGACCTTCCTGGCTTCCGACGCTTCCGCCTTCATCTCCGGCCAGACTCTGCCGGTGGACGGCGGCTACACTGCCAAGTAAGGGAGGGACCTGACATGATCAATACATACGATTTGTTTTCCCTGAAGGGCAAAAATGTCCTGATCACCGGCGGCCGTCAGATGTACGGTCTGGGTGCCACTCTGGCTCTGGCCGACGCCGGCGCCAACATCTATCTGGCCAGCCATTCCATCGAGTCCGCACAGGAGTTCGTGGATGAGCTCAAGGCGGAAAAGGGTGTCAAGGTGCAGGCTGTGGCCTTTGACCAGAGCGACATCAACAGCATCGAGCAGATGTTTAAGACCGTCATCGAGGATGGCGGCAGTCTGGACGCCTTTATCCACTGCAGCCGCATCCTGCCCAAAAGCAACAAGCCCTCCTCCGGCCTCATCGGCGGCAACGACGATGCCATGGAGTCCAATGTGCACACCAACTCCGCCGCCACCGTCTATATGGTGGAGCTGGCCGGCAGGCAGATGATCAAGCAGCGCAGCGGCTCTATCATCGTCTTTGGCTCCATGATGGGCCTGATCGGTGTGGAAAAGCACAACTACGACGCCACCCCCGGCTCTGCCGGCGGTGCCTACGGTCTTACCTACGGCACAGACAAGTCCGGTCTGGCCGCATGGGTGCGCCACGCTGCCAGCTACTACGGCCGATACGGCGTGCGTGTCAACGCCCTGTGCCCCGGCGGTCTGCAGTCCTACCGCACCAACGAGGCCTTTGCCGCACAGTACTCCAAGCACACTCAGCTGGGCCGTCTGGCCAATCAGGAGGATGTCAGCGGCCTGATCCTCACCCTGGCTTCCGATGCCGGTGCCTATCTTACCGGCCTGAACATCCCCGTGGACGGCGGCTACACCGCTCTGTAAGTATCCCCTCCCATCCGGGCCTTGGCCTTCAAGGCCCGGATGTCTTTTCCCCTTGAAAGCAATCGCCACAGGCATTATAATAATGTATAGAATTGCAAAAGGAGTGATCCCTATGTCCAACAAACTGTCCACCCCATGGAAGGGCTATATCCCCCCGTTCCGCATTTGGGGCAACCTGTATTTTGTAGGCACCAAATATGTATCCAACCACCTCATCGACACCGGCGACGGTCTGATCCTGCTGGACACCGGCTACGCCGAGACCCTGTACATGGTGCTGGACAACATCTACCAGCTGGGCTTTGATCCCCGTGACATCAAGTACATCGTCCACTCCCACGGCCACATCGACCACATCGCCGGCACCTGCGCTCTGGTGGAGATGACCGGGGCCAAGACCTTCCTCGGTCGGGGCGATTTGGATTACGTCACCGGCAAGCGTGACCTCACATGGGCCACCGAGCTGGGCATGACTTTTACTCAGACCTTTACCCCCGATGTGCTGCTGGACGACGCAGACGAGATCAAGCTGGGCAACACCACCATCAAGTGCTACCACACCCCCGGCCACACCGAGGGCTGTACCTCTTTTGTGTTCAACGTCACCGACGGCAGCCGTACGCTCATCGCCGGCACCCATGGCGGCGTGGGTCTGAACAGTCTGGCCGGCAAGTCCTTGAAGCACTATGATCTGCCCCTGTACCTGCAGCAGGACTTTCTGGACGGCATTGACCGTCTGTCCAAACTCCACGTGGACATCTGCTTTGGCAATCACCCGGAGACGGTGCAGACCGAGGAAAAGGGCGAGCGTATCCGCAGCGGCGAGACCGACGCCTTTGTTGACCCCAGCGCATGGCAGGAGTTTTTGTCCCGACGCAAACAGATGGTAGAAAATCTCATGGCCAAGGAACAGGCCGAGGGTATTTGACCGCCTATACACAGGCCGCCGCAGGTGCTCATGGCAGAGCTGACCCCCGGTCAAGTGGAGGCCATGTTCTGTGACACCGCCATTTCTTTGATAAAAATAGCAAAAACGGACAGGATCATCAAATCCTGTCCGTTTTTTATCTTGACCCGTTCTGCTGCAGGGAATAAAATGAGCAAAAGGAGCTGATTTTTATGGATCCCAATACCTTGGCACAGATGGACGCCTTTGCCCAAGAGCGTCTTGCCGACTTTGTCCCCGACGAGGTTTTTGATGCCCATATGCATCTCTATGACGAGTCCTTTGCCACCTTCAAGTGCCGAAACAAGCCCGACGGTCCCTTTGAGCGCTACGATCTGGAGCGCTATCGGAAAGATATGCAGTCCGTCCTGCCCGGACGCACCATTCACGTCAACACCTTTCCCTACCCGGATAAGCATCTGGCTGTCAGCACCGCCAACCGGGATGCCAGCGACGCCTTTACCATTGCCCAGCTGGAACAAGACCCCCTGAGCGTGGGCGAGATCATAGTTGTCCCCGGCGACACGGCAGAGGAGCTGGAAAAGCGTCTGACCCACCCCCGTATCCGTGGTTTCAAGTGCTACCATCTGCTGGCCAATCAGGGCAATGACACCTTCCAGTGCAACAACGAGGAGTTCCTCCCCGAGGCCGCCTGGGAGATCGCCAACCAACGAGGCATGGTCATCACCCTGCACATGGTCAAGGATGCCGCTCTGTCTCACCCCAACAACCTCAGCTACATCAAGACCATGGCCAGACGCTACCCCAACGCCATCCTCATTCTGGCCCACGCCGCCCGCTCCTTTGCCAGCTGGACCGGTCTGGAGGCAGTGGAGCAGATCGCCCATCTGGACAATGTGTGGTATGACTTCTCCGCCGTTTGCGAGTCCCCTGCCATTTTCCAGATCCTCAAAAAGGCCGGCCACAGCCGCTGTATGTGGGGCACCGACTATCCCATCGCCAGCGGACGGGGCAGGTGCATCTCTCTGGCCAATACCTTCCAGTGGCTGTACGAGTGGGATCTCAATGCCTTAAACATCAAGGGCTGCTGGACCTTTGCCACGGAGACCCTCATGGCCATCCGTCAGGCCGCCATCATGGCAGAGCTGACCCCCGCTCAGGTAGAAGATCTCTTTTTCAACAACGCCATGGGCCTGTTTCACGGCAAATAAACATTTAAAAACGGAGTGCTCAGTGAGCACTCCGTTTTCTTATGCTACAAGGAATTTGTACTTGACCACGCTGTAAAGAGGGACAAAGGGCAGCAGGATGGGCACCCGCTTCACATAGGTCTGATACTCCGGGTCGGAGCCGTAGTTGCGGTTTTGCCGCTCCTCCAGCCGCCGGGCTCCGCTGAACATCACATACACGATACCAAAATATCCCAGCAGCACCAGCACCCACTGACCCACGCCGCTGAGTACATTGGCCCCACTCACCAGCACACCCGTCCAGAAGATCAACTCACCCAGATAGTTGGGACAGCGCACCAGCCGGAACAGGCCGGTATCGCAGAAACGGTTGGGATTTTTCTTTTTGGCCCCACTCTTCTGCAAATCGGCCACCGATTCCAACAGCAGACCCAAGGCCATGATCCCGGCACCCGTCCAGCACCACAGGTCGCTGCCGGCGCCGTTGGCAAAGCGGTAGAACACCCCCAGCACCTGCAGCACATAGAGCACAGCGCAGGTGACCCAGATGGCACACTTGACGCCAAACCCCATATCCTTGCCATCTTTGATTTCCCGCTTCATGGCACTGCGGTAGGCTGCACTCCTTACTTCACGAGCCAGTAAGAATCCACCCAAACGGCACCCGTAGGCCAAAAGCTGCCCGCACAGCACCGCCGTGCCAGGAGTCAGCTCTGTCCAAAACAGGCCAGCCATCAGCACGCCCAGCCCGGCAATGGAAAAGCCGTATCCAAGAGAGATAAAATAAACATACTTATAAAACCCTATGGAACTGATCAGCAAAGCTGCTGCCGGCAGCAGCCATATTCCAGCAGGAAACACCGACATTACATTCACTCCTTGTTATTTATTAAATGAATTGTAGCCCACCCAAAAGAAAAAAGCAAGGGAAATGAAACCGCATACTGCCGCATAGAATACAAACAGGAAAAGGAGGTTTTGCCATGTCCGGAAGATTCAAGCGGCCGTTTACCATTCTTGTTCTTACCAAACGGCGGCTCACCGCCGTATGCTGTCTGATTTTAGCCGTCGGTTTGTTGGGTCTTGTCAATTACCCCTCAGCGGTCAACGCCTCAGCCAGCAGCCGCCAGCTGCCCATTTACTGCGTGCAGCGGGATCAGAAAATGCTGTCCATCAGCTTTGACGCCGCATGGGGCAACGAGGATACCCAGCAACTCATTGACATTCTGGCACGCTATCAGGTCAGAGCCACTTTCTTTGTCGTGGGTGACTGGGTGGATCGCTACCCCGAGTCGGTAAGGGCGCTTCACGAGGCCGGACACGAGGTTATGAACCACTCAAACTCTCATGCTCATCTGCCCCAGCTTACCCCTCAGCAAATCAGTGATGACATGAACACATGCAATGACAAAATCCAAGCCATCACCGGCGTGCGCCCCACCCTTATGCGCCCACCCTACGGAGATTACGACGACAACTCCATCCGGGCCATCCGAGCCCTTGGCATGGAGCCCATCCAATGGGATGTGGACAGTCTGGATTGG
>JAZOBP010000205.1:0-10381 GCA_045596065.1 Lawsonibacter sp.
GAAGCAGCAGGAGCGTCTGGCAAAGATGGCCGGCGGCGTTGCTGTCATCAAGGTTGGCGCTGCCACCGAGGTGGAGATGAAGGAAAAGAAGCTGCGCATTGAGGACGCCCTCAACGCTACCCGTGCCGCTGTCGAGGAAGGCATCGTGGCCGGCGGCGGTACCGCCTATGTCAACGCCGTTGCCGCCGTCGAGGCTCTGGTTGCCAAGACCGAGGGTGACGAAAAGACCGGCGTGCGCATCATTGCCAAGGCCCTGACTGAGCCCGTCAAGCAGATTGCCGCCAACGCCGGCATTGACGGCAGCGTGGTGCTGGAGAAGATCCGTGAGTCCGGCAAGACCGGCTACGGCTTCGACGCCTACAACGAGACCTATGTGGACATGATCTCCGCCGGTATCGTTGACCCCACCAAGGTGACTCGCTCCGCTCTGGAGAATGCCGCCTCCATCGCCGCCACCCTGCTGACCACCGAGGCTCTGGTTGCCGACAAGCCCAAGCCCGCTGCTCCCGCTCCTGCCATGCCTGACATGAGCGGTATGGGCGGTATGATGTAATCACACTTCCCCAACAACCCCGGAACCGGTGTTCCGGGGTTGTTTTTTGTGGGCTTGGGAACACAAACCAAACAAGGCTTGCTGCTTGTGTTCCGAACCGGAGGGAAGCCAGCCGTCGCACATAGGCGAGGCGTGACACCACGAAGCGTCCGAACCGCTGCGAGCACCTCAAAACAAAACCCGGAGCCGTCAGGCTCCGGGTTTTGTTATTCTTCACTCTGTTCCGCAAGGCCGCCGAATCCGGCCGCACGGGACAACCGTCCCGTCATGGTATCCAGCAGATAATCACCGGTGTCGGTACGTACGTTCCATACCGGGATCAAATGAACCGTACCGGAGCGTTCCAACTCCATGGAATAGGCCCATTGGATGGACTCGATCTCACTGTATATATCGCCCATCTCCTTCAGCCCGTTGTACAGACGAATGAGTGCCGTCGCTACACTTATGGGGCTGCCGGCCTCAAGGGTCACCGATCGCCCGGGCAGACGCACGCCCTGCAGACGGAGCAGATCACCGTCCACATAGTGCGCCGTCAGTCGGCAGTCCAAAACCGAAACATCTTCCAGCGTTTGTACCAGAACCACCGTACCCGTCCCGTTCTCGACGGAGCTTTCCAAGGCCTGCGTGCGGCAGTCCAGAAGTGCAGCCACTGCGGCCGCATGTTCTGCCGCATCTTCTCCCTCCAGAGGGTACAGCCCGGGTTCAAACTGCACCAAAACCTCACCGGTGCTGTGGAACTGCACACTGCCCGATGCATTTGCATAGCGGTATACCTCACCGCCCCGGTGCTCACCGGTCACCTCTGTCCCCAGCACTTCGGAGGCAAGGGCACTCTCACGAACCGGGTCACGGGCCGCCTGCATGGGTCTGAGCTCCATTTGCTTGGGAACGATCTCTTCCTCCAACGAGATTCCGTTGCTATGGATGACCTCTATGGCGTCGGTGCGGGCCCGTTCCTGACTTCTGGCATCCTCAAGACGCCGACCGCCGGACAGCACCAGCAAAAAGCCGTTGAGCAGCGCCAAAATGATGATCACGATCGTTTTGATCCTGGAGCCTTCCAAGCCCTCACCTCCTGTCTGTCCGATGTTATTCCACCACCCAGCCGGCCCGGAACACACCGCCGTTATCCTGATAGCACAGTCCAAACCGGCCCTTTACGTCATCCAGCTGTGCCACAATGGCAGCCGCCTGCTTTATGGCCAGCACCGGCGTGGGCTGGGTGCCGGCAGGCATAAAGGTGCGCAGCTGCATATCATACTGCGTGATATAGCCCTGCTCCACAAGGACACTGGCTGCGTAGCCCTCACTGCCTACAAGGGTGGGAATGCAGTCCAGTTCATAACGGAACTCCACCCGCCAGCTATCCTCCGACAGGCGCTCCACCCGGCTTACATACAGACCTGCAGCGCCGCACCACGGCTCAAGCAAACCACAGACCAGACGCCGTGCTCCATCCACCGCACCGAATTCCGGGCCCGCTTCCCCTGCTGTCTCCACAGGATATCGGCCCTCTTCCCATGTGCTTTCGTAGCTAACAAGACCCTTTTGGGAAATGGTAAGGGTATCGTTGCCTGCACGGGCACGCCGCCCCTCCGGAGTATCATACACTGTGGTGATCTCCACCGGAAAGGACAGCCGCTCCAGCAGGAGCTCCAACCGTTCCTGCTCATCCGGGGCGCTGAGCGGATTTACCGCCGTGTACTCAGCAGGCTCCGGCAGGTGGGCAGCCAGCAGCATCTGCGGCTGCAGCACAGCATAGTCCGGCTGCTGACCGGCAAAGGCTGCACCGTTGGCCGGGATCTCTTCCAGCGTGCTGCGCAAAAGCGCAGGGTTGACAAGCTCAACCTCGCTGACATAAAACTGCCCGTCCCCGGCATCCTGATAGTACAGGCGCACCGCCTGATCGCCGTCCACATGCAGCAAAAGATGTGTTGTGTATGCAGTAAGAGCCGGGTTTTCCATGCCGGCCACCCATCGGACCAGCACGCTCATGGGCACGCTGCCCCCCAGATCCATCCAAAGCCCCGTCCCGTCGCTCAGGCTCTGCAGCCATTCCTCCCGGGTACAGGGTCTGGGCTGCCCGGCCCCGGACAGTGCCTCACCGAACAGCGGCCGCAGAGCATCAAACAGGGCAGAAACCTCCGTCCGATCGTACTGTACGCCGCAGCAGCCCTCCTGATCGATGACCGCCATGGCCAGCGGCAGGGTCACCCGACCGCTGACACTCTCGCCGGTACTCACGCTTTCCGTATGCTCCGTCCGGTCCGTGTCCACCCCGGGCAGATGTCCGAACAGCTGACTGTCCACCACCAGCCACAGGGCGGTGCCGGTCAGCAGCACGATCAGCACGGTTTTCAGCGTCTCTATGACGCGTCTTTTCTTACTCATGGTGGGGCCCCTCAATGAGCAGCTCCAGCCGCAGAGTCAGACCGGGTTCTTCCTTGTCCACCGTGGTCAGCACGCCCTCGTGCCGATCCACGATCTCCTTGGCAATGGACAGACCCAGACCGGTACCGCCCGACTCACGGGAGCGGGCCTTGTCCACCCGGTAGAAACGCTCGAAGATGCGTCCGCGGTCCTCGGCGGGAATGCCGATGCCGTTGTCCGACACCTCCATCCACACCCGATCCTCTCCACGTCCGGCCGAGATGACGATATGGCCGCCGTTGGGGGTGTACTTGATGGCGTTGGAGACAATATTCATCATCACCTGCAGGATGCGCTCCCGGTCTGCCACGATCTCGGGCAGCTCCGGTTCCAGCTTCAGCTCCACCCTGTGGTCATGCTTCTGAGCCTCCATATAGGTGGCGTTGTACAGGTCGGTGACCGCCCCGGCAAAGGAAAATCGGCCCAGCTTGAGCTCACTGTGGCCGGAATCAAACCGGGACAGGGTGAGCAGATCCTGCACGATATGGGTCATGCGGTCACTCTCGTTGAGAATGACCCCGAGAAATTTCTTTTCGGTATTGGGGGGCATCTGTCCGGCATTGTCCGCCAGCGTCTCGGCATAGCTGCGGATGTTGGTCAGAGGGGTGCGCAGCTCGTGGGACACGTTGGCCACAAACTCACGGCGCATCTCCTCATTTTTGCGCTGTGCGGTCACGTCGTGGATCACCACAAGGGCTCCCATTTGGTTCTCCCGGTCAAAGGGTGCCATAAGCAGCTCCAGATAGCGGCCGTCCTCCACACGCTCACTCTCCAGATAGTCCTGAGCGGTCAGCACGCTCTCCAAAGAGGCCAGATCCCCGAACAGCTGACTGTAATCGGTGTGTTGGTCGATGGTGCAGTGAAGCATCTGCTCGGCGGCGGGGTTGCAGTGGATGACCCGGCCCTCGGCCGAGAAGGCCACCACGCCGTCGGTCATGTGTAAAAACAGAGTATCCAGCTTGTTGCGCTCGTTTTCCACCTGCTGAATGGTGTCCTCCAGCTGGTGGGCCAAGTCATTAAAGGTATTGGTCAGCACGCCGATCTCATCCCGGGAGGTCACCTCCAGCTTGTCCGAAAAATCGCCGCCGGCCACTCGCTCCGCACCGTCCGTCAGCCGCTGAATGGGGGTGACCATGGTCTTGGACAGCAGGAAGGACAGCAGCACCGAGATCACAAGGCCCACTACCATGGCCTCCAAAATCAGTACAAACAGCTGGCTGTTCAGCTCATCCACCGTGCTGCGGTCATCCCGGAAGTAGATAATGTAGCTGCGCTCGCCCCGATCCACAGGAATGGCCACATCCATGTAGTCGGCCGCCACGTTGCTCTCATCGCCCACACGGGTACGGTCCCGAATGACGGCAAGCATGTTTTCGGTGTATTCCAGCTCTTCTCCGGCCTGATCGTTGGTACCTGTGAGGTACACACCATTGGCATCCAGAATATAGTAGTTCCGACTGCCGCCGTTGACCCCCAGCGCACCGGCGTAGGCTCCCAGCACCTGATCCATCATCTCCACCCCGGTCACCTCTCCCGACAGCTCGGCAGGGGTCTGGGTGGTCAGGTCATAGAACACGTCCTGATCGTTGATGACCTCATTGATCTGGCTGTAAAAGTCATTGAGGTAGAATGCTACCACCGAATTGGTAAGGAACGCCCCAACCACGGTCATAAGAGACAGGATGATCAGCACCATGATCATCACAAGCTTCATATGCAGACTGCGCAGCATGGGGACACCTCCGTTTCTTCGGCGCTGTGAGCGCCGTCAGTAATCGATCTGTTATGTGTGTGCCTCAGGCGTTGAACATGTAACCCAAGCCACGGCGGGTGACAATAAAGACCGGGTTGGCCGGCTCGTCCTCCAGCTTTTCACGCAGACGGCGCACCGCCACGTCCACTCCTCGCACATCGCCCACGTAGCCGGCGTAATTCCATACATTCTCCATCAGCGCCTCACGGGAGAATGCCTTGCCCGGCTGGGCGGCCAGATAGCGGATGAGGTCGTACTCTCTTTGACTCAGATCCAGCAGCCTGCCGTCCTTTTCCACCGTGGCCCGATCTGTGTCGATGACAATACGGCCCAGCACCATGCGGCTTCCGGTGTCCTCCACCACAGCCGTGGGCATACCCGCCCTGCGGATATTGGCGTTCACCCGGGCCAGCAGTTCCCGAATGGCAAAGGGCTTGGTGATATAGTCATCGGCACCCAGTTCAAGGCCCATGACCTTATCCGCCTCTTCCTCACGGGCGGTAAGCATAATGATTGGGATGGCGCTGCCGTCGGCACGCAGCCGTCGGCACACCTCAAAGCCGTCCATCCTGGGCAACATCAGATCCAGCAGGATCAGGTCCGGGTTCTGCTCCCGGGCCAGCTGCAGGCCGGTCTGCCCGTCATAGGCCTCGATGGTGTTGTAACCCTCCCGCTCCAGATTAAAGGAGAGAATGTCTACGATATTGGTCTCGTCTTCCACGATCAGAATGGTCTTTCCCATGTCAAGCACCCCTTTCCAATCTCATCAAAGGCCCAGCAGGACCTTGGTCTTTAATACGGTTGCTACCGTCTTTCCGTCTGTGATCTCTCCGGACATGACCATGTCTGCCAGCTCTCCAAAGGGCAGATGCACAATGTCCAGAAACTCATCCTCGTCCGGATGGACGGGAACACGCTTTACCTCACGTGCCAGATACATATGCAGCTTTTCGGTACAAAAGCCGGGAGAGACGTAAATATGGCCCAGATCGGTCAGCTCGACAGGCTCCAGGCCGACCTCCTCCCCCAGCTCCCGAACAGCGGCGGGCCGGGGCTCTTCTCCATACTCCAGCTTGCCGGCAGGAAGCTCCAGCATCACATCCCCCAAGGGGTAGCGGAACTGACGCACCAGAGGCACCGTGCCGTCCTCCTGCAGGGCAAGTACACACACACCGCCGGGGTGCTCCACCACCTCACGGCCGGCGGTGGCCCCATTGGGCAGCAATGCCTTATCCACCTTGAGTGTGACGATTTTCCCTTTGTAAACGGTCTCGCCGGACAGGCGGGTCTCTTTCAATTCCATGTTCCCGACCTCCATAACGCTCAGAGTACACTTTAACTGCATAATTATATCACGAATACCGCCGCTTGCCAATAACCGCCCGTGGGCATCGCTGGTATTTTTTAGCGCATGTCCTGCAATAGGCGTTTACACGTTTGCCCCGTTGTGATACAATCGTCTGGACACAAAGGAACAGGAGGACAGCTTATGTCCCATCATTTTTTTGCCATGCTCTCCCGCATGCGCTACATCAACCGCTGGGGCTTGATGCGCAACACCTTTCAGGAAAACATTCAGGAGCACTCCCATCAGGTAGCGGTGCTGGCCCATGCCCTTGCCGTGATCCAAAACCGCTTTTACGGCGGACAGCTGGACACGGGTGCCGTTGCGGTGGCCGCCCTGTACCACGATGCCAGTGAGATCCTCACCGGCGATATGCCCACCCCCATCAAGTACGATAACCCCGACATCCAAAGTGCCTATAAGCAGGTGGAGGCTATGGCAGAGCAAAAGCTGCTGTCCATGCTGCCCGAGGATCTGCGAGCAGACTTTGACGAGGCCGTTACCATCCCCGACCCGGAGGTACATGCCATCGTCAAGGCGGCAGACAAGCTGTCGGCCTACATCAAGTGCGTGGAAGAGCTTAAAGCGGGCAACACCGAGTTCAAGCAGGCCAGAGAACAGACCTATGCCTCCCTGTGCCAAACCCCCATCCCTGCCCTGTCTTACTTTATGGAGCATTTCCTGCCCGGCTTCGAGCTGACACTGGACGAATTGAACTAACGGACGAAAGGACTGTTTACAATGAAAGCTATCGTGACCGTCATCGGCAAGGATCAGGTTGGCATCACCGCCATGGTGTGCGCCCTGCTGGCCGAGCACAACATCAACATTCTGGACATCACCCAGACCGTTCTGCAGGAGTACTTCACCATGGTCATGCTGGTGGACACCGCTGCCTGCCCCACCTCCATTGGGGATATGGCCGACATTCTGGCCAGGGCCGGCGAGGAGCGCGGTCTGTCCATCCGCATTCAGAGAGAAGATATTTTCAATGCCATGCACCGGATTTGAGAGGGGTATCTGATATGCTCAATCAACACGAGATCATGCAGACCATCCGGATGATCGATCAGCAGCATCTGGATGTGCGCACCATCACCATGGGCATCAGCCTGCTCTCCTGCGCCCACAGCGACATCAAGACCGCCTGCGGCAAGGTCCACGACAAGATCACCCGCAGCGCCGAGCATCTTGTGTCCACCGGTGAGGCCATTGAGAAGGAGTTTGGCATCCCCATCGTCAACAAGCGCATCTCCGTCACCCCCATCGCTCTGGTGGGTGCGGCCTGCGACGCCGACAACTACGCCCCCTTCGCTCAGGCTATGGATCGGGCGGCCAAGGCCACCGGGGTCAACTTCATCGGCGGTTTCTCCGCTCTGGTGCAAAAAGGCCTGACGGACGCCGACCGCATCCTGATTCGCTCCATTCCCGAGGCTCTTGCCACCACCGACATTGTCTGCTCCAGCGTCAATGTAGGCTCCACCAAGGCCGGCATCGACATGGACGCCGTGGCCCTCATGGGCCGCACCATCAAGGATCTGGCCGCCGCCACCGCCGATAAGGGCGGCTTTGGCTGTGCCAAGCTGGTGGTGTTCTGCAACGCCGTGGAGGACAACCCCTACATGGCCGGTGCCTTCCACGGGGTGGGCGAGGGCGAGCGTGTGATCAACGTGGGCGTCTCCGGCCCCGGCGTGGTGTACCATGCGCTCCAGTCCGTCAAGGGCCAACCCTTTGACGTGGTGGCCGAGACGGTGAAGAAAACCGCCTTCCGCATCACCCGTATGGGTCAGCTGGTGGCACAGGAGGCCAGCCGCCGTCTGGGCGTCCCCTTTGGCATCGTGGACCTGTCTCTGGCTCCTACCCCCGCCGTGGGTGACAGCGTAGCCCGTATTCTGGAGGAGATGGGTCTTGAGACCTGCGGTATCCACGGCACCACCGCCGCATTGGCCCTGCTCAACGACGCCGTGAAAAAGGGCGGCGTTATGGCCTCCTCCCATGTGGGCGGCCTGTCCGGTGCCTTTATCCCCGTGAGCGAGGACGAGGGCATGATCGCCGCAGCCTCCTCCGGCGTTTTGACTCTGGACAAGCTGGAGGCTATGACCTGCGTATGCTCGGTGGGTCTTGACATGATCGCCGTCCCCGGAGACACCTCCGCCGAGACTCTGTCCGCCATCATCGCCGACGAGGCCGCCATCGGCATGGTCAACTCCAAGACCACCGCCGTGCGCCTTATTCCTGCCCCCGGCTGCAAGGTGGGCGATACGGTGGAGTTTGGCGGCCTGCTGGGTTCTGCCCCCGTCATGCCCGTCCATGCCGGCTCCTCTGCCGACTTTATTGCACGGGGCGGCCGCATCCCCGCCCCCATGCAGAGCCTGAAAAACTGACCGTCGGGGAGTTTGCCATGAACATCGACCAAACCATATACAACGGCCGCCCCGCAGACCGGCGCACCGACGCCCAGGAGGCCATTTACGACAAGCTGGAGGAGCTGTCCATCCCCTATATCCGGGTGGATCACGACCATGCGGACACCATGGAGGACTGCCGGCTCATTGAGGAGCGGCTGGGGGCGCGCATCTGCAAAAACCTCTTTTTGTGCAACCGCCAGCAGACTCAGTTTTATCTGCTGCTCATGCAGGGGGAAAAGCCCTTTAAGACCAAATATCTTTCCGCCCAGCTGGGCTGTTCCCGTCTGTCCTTTGCCGACGCCGGACACATGGCGCAGTATCTGCACACCGTCCCCGGCTCGGTGTCTGCACTGGAGCTGCTCTTCGACACGGATAAGCAGGTGCAGCTGGTCATTGACCGCCCTCTGCTGACCGACGAGCACATCAGCGCCCACCCCGGCCTGTCCGTGTCCACCCTGCGTCTGACCCGGGAGGACCTGCTGCGCTACGTGACCGCCTGCGGCCACGAGCCGATCTACGTGGACCTGCCGGAAGAAGAGGAAGAATAAAAAACACACCGCCCATGGGCGGTGTGTTTTTTTGCTTATTTACTGGTCGTACTCGCTCTTGGTGGTGTTGAAGATCATCTTCAGAGAGTGGGTGGCCATGAAGTGGTCGTAGTAGCGCTCCATACCCAGCTCACGCTTGCCGAACTCGTCCATAAAGGCAAAGTAGGCGTCCTTGGCCTCGGCGTCCTTACCCACGCACTTGAGGGCCAGAGCGTCGGCGATACCGCAGCAGAAGTCGGCGTGCTCCATGAGCAGACGCACGGCAACGGTCTGGACACGGTAGGGCATGATGCGGTGGGCAGCAAACTTTTCCTTAAGCTGGTCGGCAATGCCCTTGACCGCACGCAGCTTGGGCTCCATCTCGGGCTTGTAGAACTGAGAGCCCTGCAGCTTGATGGTGTGCTTGGCCTCCACGTAGGTCTGAGGCATATGCTCGTCAATGGCCTTGAGGTAGGCCAGAGCTTCCTGCCACAGGTCGCCGTAAGCATGGCGGAAGTAGTCCTCGACCAGCGCATCGAAATTAACGCTGTTGTCAAACAGGGTGGATGCATAGACGTAGTAATTCAGGCCGTTGGGGAAGAAGGCACGCTGGGAGCCGTCCTCAATAATGCCGTTAAAGCCGTTGTCCCGGTAGGAGAACACGTCTTCATGCAGGCGGCGGGCAAAGGAGAGCACGCCGGGGGCATAGAACTGATGCTTCCAGAAGTGGTACTCATAGGCAAAGGAGTTGCAGGGGGCGAACTTGCGCCACAGATTGGTGCGCACGATGTGCTCTTCCATGGTGTCCAGGCGGCCGGACTTGTTCAGCACGAAGGGAGTGAGCTTATCCACAGTGGGGTCCTTGGCCACGGAGTAGGTGTAGCTGCGGGTAATGGCGCCCAGCTGCAGGGTGAAGCGGTCGGGGTTCTTGATGGACTCGCAGGTGGGCTCGTAGGCGGTATCGGAATAGACGCAGAACACGATACGGGTGTCCAGCTTGCGGGCGGTGAGCTCCTCATCGATCTCGTTGAGCCAGATCACGTACCAGTCGGAGGGCGTCTTGGTGCGGCACACATCGCACTCGCAGTGGTTCATCTGACCGTCGGCCAGCCACACATGGAGGTAGTCCACGTTGTGGTTGAGCTGGGCGTAGTCGCACACGCACTTGGTGACCACGGCACGGGCCTCGGGGTTGGACATGCAGAAGTTGGTGTTCAGAGCCACGCCCTTAAACAGGCCACGCTGACCGTCGGTCATGGCAAGGTAGGGGCGCACCTGGTCGGGCACGGGGTTGTCCATGTCGGCGTTCCAGCCGGCGGTGGAGTCGATGGCAAAGGCATCCACCGTCCAGCCGTGGCCCAT
>JAZOBP010000206.1:0-7878 GCA_045596065.1 Lawsonibacter sp.
GGGCTGAGCGTCACCATCGACAGCGAGCCCATCCTCCAAAACGTACATCTTCATCTGCACTGCGGTGAGATCGTGGCCCTCATCGGCCCCAACGGAGCTGGCAAATCCTCCCTCCTCCGGGCCATTCTTGGCCAGATGCCCTATACCGGCTCCATCACCTTCTCCCCTGCCGGCGGCCCGGCCATCCGGCTCAGTGACCCCACCGGCATCGCCAAGGGCACCCGCCCTCTGGTGGGCTATGTGCCCCAGTCCCCCCCCCTTGACCGGGGCGACCCGGTGAGTGTGCTGGACTTTTTCACCGCCGCAACCTCCCACTGGCCCGTGTGGCTGCCCATCCCCCGCAAGTACCGCCGCCGTGCCCAGCTGTGTCTGGCCCGTGTCCACGGAGAGGACCTGCTGGATAAGCCCATGGGTGCCCTGTCCGGCGGACAGCTCCAGCGTGTACTGCTGGCCCTTGCTCTGGAGCCGGTTCCCCACATTCTGCTTCTGGACGAGCCCCTGTCCGGTGTGGACGTAGAGGGCGAGCACCAGCTGCTGGAGATGCTGGACGAGCTGCGCACGCAGTATGACCTGTCCATCTTCCTGACCACCCACGATTTTGCCACCCTGAAGCACTTTGCCGACAAGGTGGTCCTGCTGGACAAGCAGGTGCTTTTCTCCGGCAGCCCGGAGCAGGTACTCTCCTCGGAGGAGTTTTACCAGACCTTCCATCTGCGTATGGACAAAGGAGGGGATGCATAATGCAGCTTTGGTATGCCATTGTCGATCTGCTCCCCTTTGAGTGGGCGGAGTCCGGCTCCATGTTCTTTATGAAAAACGCCCTGCTGGCGGTGCTGGTCATCTCTCCCCTGTTTGGTCTGCTGTCCACCATGGTGGTGCACAGCCGGATGTCCTTTTTCTCCGATGCTTTGGGCCACTCCGCCTTTACCGGCATGGCCATCGGCGCCATCTGCGGTATGCACGACCCCTCGTGGGCGGCGGTGATCTTTGCCGTATTCTTCGCCTTGTTGTTCAATATCGTGCGCCGGTACACCGCACTGGCCAGCGATACGGTCATCGGCGTGTTCGCCTCCACCGCCATGGCGCTGGGTATTTTTATCTCCACCCTGGGCGGCCGCTCCTTCACCAAATTCAACGCCCTGCTCATTGGCGATATCCTGTCTGTGGAGCCGGGCAAGATTGGCCTGTTGGCTTTGATCCTGCTGGGCGTGCTGGTTCTGTGGCTGGTGTGCTTTGACCGGCTGATGCTCTCCAGCGTCCACCCCGCTTTGGCAGGCAGCCGGGGCATCCGGGTATTCTGGCAGGAGACCGTCTTTTGTGTAGCGGTGGCTGTGGTCGTTACCCTGTCCATGACCTGGGTTGGTCTGCTGGTCATCAACTCCCTGCTGGTGCTTCCCGCCGCCTCCAGCCGCAATGTAGCAAAAAACATGAGCCAATACCACCTGTTCTCCCTGCTGGGTGCGTTGGTGTGCGGCGTAGCCGGACTGATGACCTCCTACTATCTGGGCTCCTCCGCCGGTGCGTCCATCACGTTGTATTTGTCGGTCTTCTTTATTATTTCTTTTGTGTTCCGCAAAAAGGCATAAATTGTTAAAAACCCCGAAAAGCGGTGCTTTTCGGGGTTTTTTCCATCTTTATTTTTCTTTCTGTCTGTCATACTAAAACACGGATGGAACGCCACGACCCAATCCCTGACAGCACGGAGGAGCGTATGAAACACAAGCTATTCGCTCTCGTCCTGTCCTTACTGCTCACCGTTGCTCTGACCGCCTGCACCGCCGGCAAGACAGACACACAAAACGGCAATGGGACGGCTGACAACACCATGACGCAAAGCAGCACTGCACGCAATCGGAATGTCCGGAGTTCCACCTCCGACCACTCCGGTTCCTCCGCCGCCCGTGGCCGGTACTTTGCCGACAAAAAGGGTGATGTGCGCGATGACCGCACAGACTGGCTGGGCGACGATGTACGCCGGGCAACGGACGATATGATGGACAGTGCCCGGAACATGGGACGCAAGATGGGCGACGCCATTGAGGACATGACGAACTGAAAAACAGCGTGCAGCTCGTTTGGGCTGCACGCTGTTTTTATGCTCTGCGGGATTTGCCCGCCCCTTTGTTGGAAGCAGAATTTTTTATTTTTTATGGGTCTGTTTGGCAGGTTTTTTGTCTGTTTTTCTGCCGGGAGCCGACTTCTTCCCTCTGGCAGGGGCAACCCCCTTCCCCCCTTTCCGCTCTCCCCGCTCTGAGGCGGCGGGGCGGTCGGGACGCACAAGGCAGTGCTTGCCAAAGCCGATGAGATCTTCCCGGTCCGCCTTGTGCAGTGCCTCCAGCACCAGCTTGCGGTTTTGGGGCTTACGCCATTGCATCAAAGCCCGTTGGAGCGCTTTGTCGTGGGGCGTCTTGGGCACAAAGACCGGCTTCATGGTCCGGGGATCAATGCCCGTATACCACATACAGGTGGCCAGCGTACCGGGGGTTGGGTAAAAGTCCTGCACCTGCTCGGGCATGTGACCCTGTCGGTTGAGCCACTCGGCCAGCTGCACCGCATCCCTGAGGGTACAGCCCGGGTGAGAGGAGATGAGGTAGGGCACCAGATACTGCTCCTTGCCGTAGCGGCGGTTGAGCTTCTGGTACTTCTCCCGGAATTTTTCGTACACCTCAATGTGGGGCTTGCCCATGTAGTCCAGCGTGTGGGCCACACAGTGCTCCGGGGCGACCTTGAGCTGACCGGAGATATGGTGCTGGACCAAATCGGTAAAGAACTCACCGCTGGGGTCTTTCATCAGATAATCAAACCGAATACCCGAACGGACAAAAACCTTTTTCACCTTGGGGATCTGACGCAGCTTACGCAGCAGCATCATGTAATCGGTATGGTCGGCGTCCAGATTGGGACAGGGCTCGGGGGCAAGGCAGGCCCGATTTTTGCACATACCGCACTTGAGCTGCTTTTGGCAGGAGGGACGGCGGAAGGTGGCGGAGGGACCGCCCACATCGTGAATGTAGCCCTTAAAGCCCGGGTGCTGGGTAAGCAGCTTGACTTCACGCACCACGGATTCGTGGCTGCGGCAGGAGATGGTACGCCCCTGATGGAAGGCCAGCGAGCAGAAATTGCACGCACCGAAGCAGCCCCGGTTATGCGTGACGGAAAAGCGCACCTCCTCAATGGCCGGCACGCCGCCCATCTCGTCGTACATGGGGTGGGGCTCACGCACATAGGGCAGCTCAGCCACCTCGTCCATCTCTTTGGTGGTCAGGGGCTTGGCAGGAGGATTGACAATAAGGAAGTCCCGGCCGTGCTGCTGTACGATGGCCTTGCCCACCACGCTGTCGTGCTCCTGATACTCCACCATGTTGGCCTTGGCATAGGCCTGTTTGGAGGCACTGACCTCCTCAAAGGAGGGCACAGTCACGTAGGGATAGGCACAGGCGGCGGGGTATTTGGCCACCACACAGGTGCCGGGGACATCGGTAATTTCACTCACCGGAGTGCCGCTTGCAAGCCGGGCTGCGATCTGGCGTGTGGCCCGCTCTCCCATGCCGTAGGTAAGGATGTCCGCCTGGGCGTCAAAGAGGACGGAGCGGCGCACCTTGTCCTCCCAGTAGTCATAGTGGGCAAAGCGGCGCAGAGAGGCCTCCAGACCGCCGATGATGATGGGGATATCTCCAAAGACCCGGCGGACACAGTTGGCGTAGACCACGGTGGCGTGGTCGGGGCGCAGACCAGCCTTGCGTCCGGGGGAATATGCATCGTCGTGGCGGCGCTTTTTGGCGGCGGTATAGTGGGCCACCATGGAGTCAATATTGCCGGCGGAGATCATCACCGCCAGCCGGGGACGGCCCAGAGCGGCAAAGGACTCGGGGTTCTTCCAGTCCGGCTGGGCCATGATGGCCACCCGGTAGCCCTCCGCCTCCAACACCCGGCTGATGATGGCCGGACCAAAGGAGGGGTGATCCACATAGGCGTCGCCGGTGATGATCAGAAAATCGTAACCGTCCCAGCCCCGCCGGCGCATGTCTTCAATTGTCACAGGGAGAAACAAATCACGGTCAAATGCCAATTCAATCACCTGCGCTCTCTTAAAAAGTACGGCGGGGGCAAGCCCCCGCCCTACCCGATCTCAGTTATCATAACCTATATACTTTTCCAAAATGTCGAGGGGGACCCGGCCGCCCTCTTCTTCCCCCACCTTAACAAAGCCGTGCTTGGCATAGAAGTGCTGGGCATGGTCATTGTAGGGGGCGCAGCGCAGACGCAGCCTGTCACGGCCCATGGGTCGGAAGTAAGACACCGCCTGACCGATAAGCTGGATGCCCAGATGCTGGTCACGGCGCTGATAGTCCACATAGCAGAACGGGATATATCCGGCATTTTCCTCTGCATAGCGCTGGGTGTCCATCTGCACGATGCCCACCCAGTCATCCCCATCAAAGGCCATGGACACGGCCCAGGGCGACTGCTTAAGCTGCTCCTGTGCGTCATTCAGGAACCCGTGAGGCTCAAAGGCCGGGCCGCCCACATGGGTATTGTGCCAGGCGTCGCTGCGGGCTGCGATATAGAGATCCCGCTCCTTTGCCCAGTCGATGGGACGGTACCACAGGTTGATGTCCCGCTCCGCCTCCAAACCCTTCCACCAGTTCTGGTGAGCAAGGGTGGAGTTGTTCTCGTCCAGATGGGAGTTGTCCCCCTCATAGAGCACGTCAAACTTCTCCCCGTCCCAGGTGAAGCATGATACGGAGGTGTTGTCGGCATGGGGAGACTCGTGCCAGCGCTCCGGGGACAGGCCACGGGCCTCCACAATAAACTGCTGGATGGCTGTGCCGTGGCTGACAATGGCTACGGTCTGGTCGGGATGTGCCTGAGCGATACGGCGTATGGCGGCGTACACCCGCCGGCCCAGTTCCACACGGCTCTCGCCGTTGGGAGCCTTCCAGTCCGGCACAAGGTGGTTGAACTGCTGCAGCTCATCCTTGGCAAAATGCCCCTGATAGCCCCAGGTGGTGTCCTCCCAATCCCCCATGCTGATCTCACGCAGAGCAGGATCGGTATGCAGTTCAAGCCCCTTTGGCTTATACACCGCCCCGGCGGTCACCATGGTACGGTACAGGTCACTGGAGTACACCGCATCCACATGGATGTCGGCAAAGCGACGCTCCAATGCGGCGATCTGGCTGTAGCCGTTGTCGGTGACCAGCGCGTTATATTGTCCGTGGATGCGGCGGTAGAGGTTGCCCTCGGCCTCCGCATGACGGATGAGGTAAATCGTTGTCATAAAACCAAACTTTCTTGAGATATGCTATCTCATATCTCCTATCTCTTTTATCTCGACCTTACCAGGGCTTCACGCCGCCGGTGAGCTCGCTGACGGATGCCAGCCCCTGTGTGTCCGCAATGGCGGCAAGCTCGTCCCGCACGGTGATGGCAGCATAGGGGTCGGCAAAAAGGCTGGTGCCAACGGCCACGGCGGCTGCGCCGGCCAGCATAAGCTGAGCCGCATCCTCGCCCTTGGCTACACCGCCCATGCCCAGAATGGGGATGTTGACCGCATTGGACACCTCCCACACCATGCGCACGGCTACGGGCAGCACGGCGGGGCCGGACATACCGCCGGTGTTCATCTTAAGCACCGGGCGGCGTGTATTGATGTCAATACGCATACCACGCAGGGTGTTGATGAGAGACAGGGCATCCGCACCGGCCTGCTCCACCGCGCGGGCGATCTCGGTGATGTCGGTGACGTTGGGGGACAGCTTGACCATGACGGGCACACTGCCGGCATGGCTCTTGGCCATACGGGTGACCTCGGCAGCCAGATCGGGCCGAGTGCCGTAGGCAAGGCCGCCCGCCTTGACGTTGGGACAGGAGATGTTGACCTCGATCATATCCACACCGGCCTGTGCCAGCTTGTCACACATGATGCCGTACTCCTCAGGGGTGTTGCCCGAGATGTTGGCAATGACCCTGGTATCATACTGACGCAGGAAGGGCAGTTCCTGGGCGATAAAGGCGTCCACACCGGGGTTCTGCAGACCCACGGAGTTGAGAATGCCCATAGGGGTCTCGGCAATACGGGGGGCAGGGTTGCCCTCTCTGGGCAGGAGAGTCAAGCCCTTGGCGCAGATGCCGCCCAGCTCGCCCAGATCAAAAAACTCATTGTATTCCCGGCCGAAGCCAAAGGTGCCGGAGGCCACCACGATGGGGTTTTTCATGGTCATGCCGGCAAGGTTGACCTTCATATCAGGCATTCCAATCCACCTCCCGGGCGTCAAAGATGGGGCCGTTTTTGCACACGTGCTTGCGGCTGCCGTCGGCCATGTCGCAGGCGCACACCAGACAGGCACCGATGCCGCAGCCCATACGTTCCTCCATGGAGACAAGGCAGGTCACGCCAAACTCCTCGGCGGCCTTAGCCACATTGCGCAGCATGGGCTTGGGACCGCAGGCCAGCACATAGTCATAGCCCTTATCCCCCTCCAGTTCCTGCCGTACCAGTGCATCCACAAAGCCGTGGTGACCCAGAGAGCCGTCGTCCGTGGCGATCATGACCTTATCGCAGCACACCTCAAAGCGGTCTGCGAGGATGATCTTGTCCTTGTTGCGGCCGCCCAGTACAGCAGAAGAGCGGTCAAAGTAGGCGGCGCAGCCCAGCATAGGCGGGATGCCGATGCCGCCGCCTACCAGCAGGCAGCGCTTGTCCGCCTCCAGCTGAAAGCCGTTGCCCGCAAGACCCAGTACGTCCAGCTCATCACCCACGCTGCGCTCTGCCAGCCATGCCGTACCCTCGCCGCGTACTTCAAAGACGATGGTCACAAGGTCGCCGGGTTCGTCCTGACTGCACAGGCACACGGATATGGGGCGGCGCAGCAGCTGCGCATCGCCGCACTTGATATGGACAAACTGTCCCGGCCCCTTAAAGGAGGTGCGCACCATGTCGCCGGCCTCCAGGACCATATAGATCGCATCCCCCACAAGGGTCTTTTCCACGATCTTACACTTGCGTTCTACCTTCACAAAAACACACCCCTGTTATGGTTTAGACAATGGTCACAAACTGCTTGATGTCATCCCGCATGGCGATGGCAGCATTGCGGGCAGCCTCCTTAAAGTCGTGGCCGTCGCCGCCGGTCTTTTTCCATGCGCACATGATGCCACGGGAGGAGTTGACGATAGCGCCGTGACCGTACTTGTCAAAGGCGTACTGCACGTCCTCGGCCGTGCCGCCCTGAGCGCCGTAGCCGGGCACCAGGAAGAAGGTATGCTCCAGGCGCTTACGCAGGGCCCGGATGTCGGAGGGATAGGTAGCGCCGGTAACGGCACCGGCCATGGTGTAGCCGTACTTGCCCTCGGTGCCCTTGGCGATGCGCTCGTTCAGATCGCCCATGACCTGATAGACCAGACGGTCACCGGCCACAATGTCCTGCAGCTCACCGGAGCCGGGATTGGAGGTCTTGACCAGCACGAAGGCACACTTATCCTCCAGCTTGGCAGCCTCAAGGAAGGGGTTGATGGAGTCGGAGCCCATGTAGCCGTTGAGCGTCACGCAGTCAGCATCAAAGGACTTGAAGGTCTGGCCCTCGATCTGAGCACCGGACAGCCAACCCTCGGCGTAGGCGGAGGCGGTGGAGCCGATGTCGCCGCGCTTGATGTCAGCGATGACGAACATGCCCTTCTCCTTGGCGTACTTGATGGTGCGCTCCAGCATCTCCATGCCCTGCCAGCCCAGATTCTCGTAATAGGCGGCCTGAGGCTTGACGGCGGGAACGATGTCGCACAGAGCGTCCATCAGGCCGCAGTTGAAGCGGTAGATGGCCTCCACAACACCCTCAATGCCGTTACCGAACTCGGCGTAGCATTCGTCCTGAATATGCT
>JAZOBP010000207.1:0-2711 GCA_045596065.1 Lawsonibacter sp.
AAATTCAGGCTCGCCGCGTGATCGCCCAGCTTCGGTCCTCTGCCCAAAGGCTCGATGCCGTAAATATCCACGGGATCGTTCAGGGATCCGGGAAACAGTCCTGCCGCGTTGGGGCCACCGCCTACACAGGCAACAATAGCGCTGGGCAAATGTCCGGTCATCTCAATAAACTGCTCTCTTGCCTCAATTCCTACCACACTCTGAAAATCCCGCACCATCATCGGGAAGGGGTGGGGGCCCAGCACGGAGCCAATGCAGTAGATCGAATCCTTGTATTCCTTGCTGTACGCGTCAAACGCGGCATCCACAGCCTCCTTCAGGGTCTGCAGACCGTGGGTGACCTCCACCACGTTGGCACCCAGGATCTTCATGCGGGCCACGTTGGGGGCCTGCTTTTTGATGTCCACGGCGCCCATGTAGATGTCGCACTCCATGCCGAAGTAGGCCGCTGCCGTGGCCATGGCCACGCCGTGCTGACCGGCGCCCGTCTCGCCGATGACACGCTTTTTGCCCATGTACTTGGCCAGCAGCACCTCGCCCATGCAGTGGTTAAGCTTGTGGGCGCCCGTGTGGTTGAGGTCCTCACGCTTGACGTACAGCTGGACACGGCCCAGCTCGTTGCTCAGACGCTCCAGATGGGTGATGGGGGTGGGGCGGCCCTGAAACTCCTTGCGGATGCGGCGCAGCTCGGCAATGAACTTGCGGGACTGGCAGATGGTGAAGTAGGCCTGGGTGATCTCGTCCATGGCCTTTTGCAGCTCGGCGTCCACGTAGGAGCCGCCGTACTTGCCGAAATAGCCCCTGGCGTCGGGGTAGTGGCGGAAATAGGTGTCAAAATCAATACCGTTGAAGATCATGGTGATGTCCTCCTTGTGATCGTAATGTGTAATATATAAGTGCACAGGGGAATGACTCTCCCCCAGTCACGGCTTGCGCCGTGCCAGCCCCCTCCCAGAGGGGGCCGATGGAACGGTCGGAGTAAGGGTCACCATCGTTTGGTGTAGAGTTTCATAAATAATGCCTCCTTGGGTGGGGGCGATATAACCGCCTTGAGGCGGCTGTGAAACAAACAAAAAACGCCCCAACAGACCCAATCTTCTTGTCTGTCAAGGGCGAATGGTTACCATCCGTGGTGCCACCTTGGTTCGTCTTTCGACGCACTTTGCAGGGTACTGCATACCCCCGACAACTAACGTATGTCTGCACGTCACAGAATACTCGGCCGTCACGGCCTTTGACTGCGCCCTCGGCGGTCCATTTGACAGGCTGCGTCCGCCCGATTTTCAGCACCACGGGCTCTCTGTGGGGGCAGGTCCTGCCGTTATCTCCGCTTCAACGGTTTAGGGTATAAAATTATGCAAGAATTATAGCACAGGCAAATACCCCTGTCAACAAAAAATTGATGCGTACCGGGAAGGGGGCAGAGACTCAATAGTTTCGGACAAAGTAATGTCAGAATGGCTGATGTAATTCTGGACATTTGGGTTTTTATTCGGTAAAATCTACAATAGACAGAGCCTTTGTGCAGGTGTTTGTGTACAGAGGTGTTATTCAGAATCATAAATCATAATGTGGAGGAACAACTATGAAGAAGCTTATCAGCATGCTGCTGGCTTTGACCATGGCCCTGTCTCTGGTGGCCTGCGGCAAGTCCGGCGGCGACACCGAGAAGCCCAAGACCGACAAGCTCACCGTCGGCATCCAGATCCGTGCAAACCTGGAGGATCTGGAG
Organism: Lawsonibacter sp.; assembly: GCA_045596065.1. Lineage (GTDB taxonomy): Bacteria > Bacillota > Clostridia > Oscillospirales > Oscillospiraceae > Lawsonibacter. Next base: position 1,733 of record JAZOBP010000207.1, read on the forward strand.
GACAACGATCTGACCAAGTATCTCAAGGAGACCACCGGCTACGATCTGGAGTTTATCACCTTCTCCACCGCCGCCTCCGAGTGGCGCAGCCAGGTCAACACCATGATCGCCTCCGGCGAGCCCCTGCCCGACATCATGTTCGGCTTCGGCTGGAACGAGGACGAGCGCTACACCTACGGCAAGGACGGCTATCTGGTCGACCTGCTGCCCTACATGGAGGGCGATATGTACAAGGAGTACCGCACCCGTATGGCCGAGCTGTACGGCGAGGACTACTTTGAGGAGATGCTGGGCTACCTCAAGAGCCCCAACGGCGCTGTCTACGGCCTGCCCAACGTGGCCTTCACCGAGACCTCCGGCGTGACCACCTCCACCTGGATCAACCAGAAGTGGCTGGACAACCTCGGCCTTGAGATGCCCACCAACTGGGATGAGCTGGTCAACGTCCTGCGTGCCTTCAAGACTCAGGACCCCAACGGCAACGGCAAGGCTGACGAGATCCCTGCCATCGGCAAGGTAGAGGCTGCCACCACCACCACCGGCGGCTCCTCCCGTGACCTGCCCCAGTGGCTGATGAACAACTTTGTGTACATCGACGACTCCAAGTTCTTCAACTCCGAGGACGGCAAGCTGTACTTCCCCTACATCACCGACGAGTACCGTGAGGGCCTCAAGGGCCTGAAGAGCCTGGTGGACGAGGGCCTGCTGTCCACTCTGTGCTGGACCATGGCCCAGAACAGCGAGCTCAACGCCATCGTCGGCCCCGCCTCCGAGGAGGCCATCGTGGGCGTGTTCTCCGGCGGCATCACCTCCATCAACGCCGAGAACCCCGTCATGTACGAGTATGAGCCCCTGCTGCCTCTGGAGGGCTCTTACGCTCCCATTATGACCACTCTGCCCGGCACCTCCTGCTACATCACCACCGAATCCAAGTACCCTGAAGAGTGCTTCAAGCTGCTGCTGCTCATCTCCACCGAGG
>JAZOBP010000208.1:0-5878 GCA_045596065.1 Lawsonibacter sp.
CAGGCGGCGGTGTCCTCCACCGGGAATATCGTCAACACCATGATCTGTCTGCTGACCGGATTGGGAGCGGGTGTCAGCGTGCTGACCGCCCGGTGCATCGGCAGCAAAGATGAGGAAAAAATCAGCCGGGTGGTTCATACGGCCATCGCCACCGCGCTGCTGTTTGGGTCCGCCATGGCTGCGGTGAGTATTGTGACCGTGCCATGGGTGCTGGAGTGGATGGATTATCCGCCTGAGATCAGCAGGGAGGCCGTGATCTATCTGCGTATCTACTTTGTGGGACTTCCCATCCAGCTGTTCTACCAGTTTGGAGCCAATATCCTTCAGGCACAGGGCGACAGCCGCCGTCCCATGTACTATCTGACCATTGGCGGCGTGGTCAATGTGGCGGCCAATCTGCTGTCGGTACTGGCCTTTGGCATGGGGGTGGAGGGTGTTGCCGTCGCCACGGTGTTGTCCTATGTGGCCTCTGGCTGTCTGGTGCTCCATTGTCTGGTGGCAGAGAGTGGAGGCACTCGGCTGGTCATGCGCCGGCTGCGCATCCATTGGCCTACGCTGGGCCGTATTGCGGCCATCGGGGTTCCGGCAGGCCTGCAGAATATGATGTTCTCCCTGTCCGGCGTGATTATCCAATCTTCCCTGAACTCTCTTGGGACGGTTGCTGTTGCCGGCGTGGGTGCGGGAACCAACCTGGTCCAGTATGCCAATATGGTGGGCAACTCTGCCAATGCCGGGTGTATCACCTTTGCCGCTCAAAACCTGGGCGCCGATCAGCCCCAGCGCATCAAACAGGGCTATCGAAGGATTCTATTGATCGTTATGGGCGTTGCGGCCGTGGTCAGTGCTGTACTGCTCTGCCTGTCGCCCTGGCTGCTCAGGATATACACCAACGACCCGGCGGTGGTACAGCAGGGACTGACACATATCCGGACGATGGTGCCCTTCCATGTTCTTCATGCCTTCATGCAGGTCACCCAGGGATTCCAGCGTGGTCTGGGCGCTTCGGTAGCCCCTATGCTCGTCTCCGTGATCGGCACCTGCGGGCTGCGTGCGCTGTGGGCCGGGTGTGTGTTCCCCCTATGGCCGGTCCTGTCGGTGCTGCTAGCCGTTTACCCTGTGACGTGGCTGGTCACCGGCCTTGTGCAGTGTCTGCATCTTTGGTGTTACTTTCCCCGTGCCGTGGCCCGGGCAAAAGCGGAAAAAACATAAAAGCTTACCCCGTCTGTTTATATGACAGGCGGGGTTTTGCGCCGAAAAGAGACTTTCTTTTCCGGGATAACTGTGATACAATGCAAACTGTATTGGTGTGCGTGCGGAAATGCAGCACCGCATACCCCCCAGCCTCCGGGGGACAGGGGGCCGGCACCCCTGCGGGGGTGACTGCACGAGTAAAGGAAGAACTGCATGACATTTCGTGATCTGGGGCTGATCGCCCCCATTCTCAGGGCCGTGGAGGAACTGGGCTATAAGCAGCCCTCACCCATTCAGGCCAAGGCCATCCCACCGGCCCTGATCGGCCGGGACGTGCTGGGCTGCGCCCAGACAGGTACAGGCAAGACCTGTGCATTTGCCGCACCCATTCTTCAGCGGCTCAACAGCAAAAAAACACAGGGCCGTCCCATCCGTGCCTTGATCCTTACCCCTACCCGGGAGCTGGCCATCCAAATCGGAGAGAGCTTTGACGCCTACGGCAAATACCTCCCTCTGCGTACCGCCGTCATCTTCGGCGGCGTGGGTCAGGCGCCGCAGGTGGAAAAGCTAAAGCAGGGCGTGGATGTTCTGGTGGCCACCCCCGGCCGGTTGGAGGATCTGCATCAGCAGGGCTTTATTGAGGTCTCCCAGCTGGAGATCTTTGTACTGGACGAGGCCGACCGTATGCTGGATATGGGCTTTATCCATGACGTTAAGCGGATTTTGAAGTGGCTGCCGGAAAAAAAGCAGACCCTGTTTTTCTCTGCGACCATGCCCCCGGAGATCACCCGGCTGGTCAACTCCCTGCTCCACGATCCGGCCCGGGTGGCAGTGGATCCCATCTCATCCCCGGTGGAAGTCATCCGACAGAGCGTGTACTTTGTAGACCGGGGCAACAAGACCCGGCTGCTGGCTAAGCTCATGGAGGATATGCAGGTGCGCAGCGCACTGGTGTTTACCCGCACCAAGCACGGGGCCAACAAGGTAGCACGGGATTTGGACAAGGCCGGCATCCCCTCCGCCGCCATCCACGGCAACAAGTCCCAGACCGCCCGTCAGCAGGCACTGGCCGACTTTAAGGCCGACCGTATCCGCTGTCTGGTGGCTACCGATATTGCTGCCCGTGGTCTGGACATCGAAGATCTGTCCCACGTATTCAACTACAATCTGCCCGACGTGCCCGAGACTTACGTCCATCGCATCGGCCGTACCGGTCGGGCGGGCAAGGGCGGTGTTGCCATCGCCCTGTGCGATTATAGCGAAAAGCCCCTGCTCAAGGACATTGAAAAGCTCATCGGCCGCACGGTGCCGGTGGTGGCAGACCACCCCTGGCCCATGGAGAATTTTGAGGCCCCTGTCAAGGACAAGCACGGTAAGATCATCAATGTCGAGGACGCCGAGGCCCGTCAGGCCGCCCGGGAGCGCAGCCGGGAGCGCCGGGAGGCGGAAAAGGCAAAGCAGGAGACTGTAAAGGTCACACTGACTCCGCCGGAGACGGAGCCTGCCGAGCCTAAGAAAAAGCGCCGCAAAAAGAAAAAAGCCTCTGCCCAACAGTCGGTACAGACCCCGACCCCTGTGGCTGCTGAGCCGAAGCCCGTGTCCAAGCCCGCAGCCGAGCCGGCCAGGGAGCCTGAGCCTGTGGGCGAGCCCCAGCCCCGTGCGCTGCGGGACAATCGCCCCAAGCTGCTGCGGCCCGGCACCCGGTTTGATACCGGCGATCAAATGCCTGTGGTGGAGTTTGACCGCCCCGATCCTCTGGCCGGTGATCGGATCATGGATGCCACAGCCCGCCTGCTGGCTCCCCGGAGAGTGACGCTTCCCGTTGCCCCTGCCCCGAGCCGGGAGGAGCCCAAGCCGGGCAAAAACCGGAAAAACTGCAAGCAGGACCGCCGCCCGGAAAAGACGTCCACACAGGACAGACCGGCAGAGAGGACAGAAAAGCGGCAAAAGACCGAAAAGCAGCCCAGACAGGAGCAAAAAGGTAAGACGGAGCAGACCCCAAAGAAGGGCCAAAAGCCAAAAGCAAAACAAAAGTCTGCGGCAGAGCAAAAGCCCAAGACGGAACAGGCGCCCAAGACTCTGCCCAAGGCCGACCGGGACGCCCGGGCGGCTCAGCGCCGTCAGCGCACCCAGCATCCGCCTCAGATGCCCGAGCGCAGCGGCCGCACCAAGGACTCCACCCAGCAAAAAAGCCTTATGAAACCCTACTACCTCAACAGTGACGACTGACAGATATAGATTTGGAGGAGACAATTATGGATTATCAGGCTCTGTATCAGCAGAAGCTGACCACCCCGGAGCAGGCTGTTAAGGTCATCAAGTCCGGTGACTGGGTGGACTACGGCTGGTGTACCAACCACCCTGTGGCGCTGGACAAGGCGCTGGCGCAGCGGCAGAACGAGCTGTTTGACGTGAAGATCCGGGGCGGCGTGACCATGTGGATGCCTGAGATCGCCAAGGCCGAGGATGCCGGAGAGCACTTTACGTGGAATAGCTGGCACTGCAGCGGCATCGACCGCAAGATCATGGCCAAGGGCATGGGCTATTTCAGCCCCATGCGCTACTCCGAGCTGCCCCGTTTCTACCGGGACAGCCTCACCGTGGACGTGGCCATGATCCAGGTCACCCCCATGGATAAGCACGGCAACTTCAGCTATGCGCTGGCCTGCTCTCACATGGCCGACATGCTGGAAAAGGCCAAGATCGTCATTTTGGAAGTAAATGAAAATCTGCCTTGGGTCAACGGCCTCAACGGCTGTGAGATCAACATTGCCGACGTGGACATGGTGGTGGAGGGGGACAATCCTCCTGTGGCCGCTCTGGGCGCCGGCGGCGAGCCCACCGAGGTGGACCGTGCTGTGGCCAACCTTGTGGTGCCCCAGATCCCCAACGGTGCCTGCCTGCAGCTGGGTATCGGCGGTATGCCCAACACCATCGGCTCCATGATCGCTCAGTCCGACCTGAAGGATCTGTCCGTACACACCGAGATGTACGTGGACGGCTTTGTGGATATGGCCATGGCCGGCAAGCTTACCGGCAGGTACAAGACGCTGGACAAGGGCCGTCAGGTCTTTGCCTTTGCCGCCGGCAGCCAGCGGCTCTATGACTACATGGATCACAACCCTGCCGTGGTGGGCGCACCCGTGGACTACACCAACGATGTGCACGTTATCAGCCAGATCGATAACTTTATTTCCATCAACAACGCCATTGACATGGACCTGTTCGGTCAGGTCAATGCCGAATCCGCCGGTATCAAGCACATCTCCGGCACCGGCGGTCAGCTGGACTTTGCTCTGGGTGCCTATCTCTCTAAAGGCGGCAAGAGCTTTATCTGCATGTCCTCCACCGTCGTGGGCAAGGACGGTGCGCTGAAAAGCCGCATCGTGCCCACCCTCACCCCCGGCTCCATTGCCACCGATCCCCGTACCTGCGTACACTACATCGTCACCGAGTACGGCATGGTCAACCTCAAGGGTCTGTCCACATGGGAGCGTGCCGAGCAGATCATCGCCATTGCCCACCCGGATTTCCGTGAGCAGCTCATTCAGGATGCCGAGAAGATGGGCATCTGGCGCAGAACCAACAAGTAAAGCAAGACACAAAAAGCGCCGTGCTGATGCACGCCGGTTTTACAGACTGTCAAAAAACTTGTTTTTTGACAGTCTGCCAGCAGTCAAAGGGGCCTCAAAGACGATGTGACCCAAACTCGTCGGCGTACAAAGGTACGGTAGAGTTTGGGTCACGAAGTAAGTCAAAACAGCCCGGACACGGGCAAAAATGGCACAAATTCCGAGCAAACAGTTTGCAGAACTTGCGCTATCAAAGGCGTGCGAAGTGCAAAAAAATCTAATGCCTGTTTTGACGATTTGGGGGTTCTTTGACACGCTGAAAAGCCGCCGTGCTGATGCACGCCGGTTTTACTGTTTGGTGCCTTTAGGCGTGGAAATAAACCCCCGGTTCTACCGGGGGAAGATAAATAGCTTTAGCATGAGAAAAACCTCCATGGTACAATGGTAAATGGTTTGGCGACCGCATTACCAGAAGTATCAAGGAGGTTTTTGACAAATGAAGAAAACAAATAATGAAATAAAGCACACAGCACATTCGAGCTACAGATGCCATTATCATATAGTATTTGCGCCGAAGTATAGGCGAAAAGAAATATATGGGCAGTTGCGAAGAGATATAGGAGAAATATTAAGGAAATTGTGCGAACAAAAAGGGGTGGAAATAATAGAGGCAGAAACGTGTGTAGACCACATACACATGCTTGTGTCAATACCACCGTACCTGAGTGTAGCACAGTTTATGGGGTTTCTCAAGGGAAAAAGTTCGTTAATGATATTCGATAGGTATGCAAATTTGAAGTACAAGTATGGGAGTCGGAATTTTTGGTGCCGAGGATATTATGTAGATACGGTGGGCAAAAACAAGAAGATGATAGAAGAGTATATAAAAAATCAGTTGGAGGAGGATTGCGCAAAGGATCAAATAAGCATGAAGGAATACATAGACCCGTTTACGGGTAGCAAGAAGAAGTAGGCAAAAAAAGACAGCCGCACGTGAGCGGCTGCCTGTGATGGTAATGCGGTGCCAAACTTTCTGTGCCCCTTTTTAGGGGCTACGCCTGTAAAAGCCCCTTCTAGGGGCTGTGCAAACCACCAGTTTACTGGTGGTTATGATT
>JAZOBP010000209.1:0-2583 GCA_045596065.1 Lawsonibacter sp.
CCGGCAACAAGGTCACCGCTGCCGAGGCGGTCACCATGATCCTCAACGCCCTGAAGATCGATGCCGGTGAGGGCACCTGGCCCGTCACCGTCATGGCCAAGGCTGAGGAGGTCAAGTTCTTTGCCGACCTGAACACCAAGCCCGCCTCCGACAAGGCGCTCAGCCGTGAGGAGCTGGCTGTGGTGTCTCTGGCCGGCCTGATGCACAATCCCGACGGCAAGCAGGGTTACAAGTACGACGGCAAGCTCTACGACAGCTACATGGACGCCTATATGGTGGCCGGTAAGGACAATGCCAAGTTTATTGAGCCCTATCAGGGTGACTCTCTGGCCGGCAAGGTCTTTGAGCTGCTGCCTGCCGAGGGCTACATCGTAGGCAACCAGGATACCGGTCTGGACTGCACCCGTCTGCATGACGGCAAGGAGTTTGATATTGTCACCACCCTTGATCAGGTCGGTCACTATGTCACCGTCTACTATAAGGAGCTCTTTGTCAGTGAGTTCCAGCCCGGCGTGACCTACGCCGTCAGCGACGATTGCACGGTGGTCGAGGTAGATGAGACCATCAACTCCACCAAGGAGTACAAGGCTGCCTTTGGCAAGAGCTACAGCAACCACGAGGATATCCAGCACTTTGACGATAAGTATACCGCAGGTACGAAGAGCACCATCGACGGCTACACCGCCGGCTCCAATGCTCCTGAGGGCACTTATGTGATCTATGAGGGCAAGCTGGTTTCTTACATGAAGCCTGCCACCAGATATGCCTCCTATGTTGCCGCCATCAACACCTACGAGGGTGAGGAGGGCATGCTCATCAACAAGGCGACCGAGGACGGCGGCTATATCTCCAACACCGAGGGCGACGACCGCATCCGCGGCGAGCGCGGCATCGTGGAGGGCAGCTTCGTCATCTACAGAAAGGTACAGGACATCTTCTTCCTGGAGCAGGTGGACCCCCTCAATGGCACGGTCACCCGCCTTTCCTACGACGAGGACGACACCCCCATCCTCACCGTTAACGACAAGCAGTATCCCATGTTTGAGGGTAACGTGGACGGCCTGGGCACCAAGCTGCTCACGAAGGTGAGTAATCTGACCCTGGGCGAGAGCTACGAGTTCTATATCACCGGTGACAACCGGATCATCGGCTTTACCACCACCGAGAGCGTGAATCTGGACGACATCGTCTACGTGGTTGGTTCTGCTCCGGTCAAGAGTAAGGACAGCTACGGTAAGGAGATCGTCTCCACCGTGGCCCGTTGTGTGGACATGAACGGCAACGAGAAGCGGGTGGTCCTTGGCGTCACCAAGGACAGCGAGACTGTGGGCACCACTGTCCAGCCGACTCCCGGTTTCTACAGCGTTTCCGACAGTAAGGACAAGGATGCCAAGAAGGAAGGCATCCAGGTGCTGACCAAGGTCTCCAGCCAGTACGATGGAACCGGCGTGTTCGCCGTGACCTCCAAATCCAGCGGTAATCTTGCCTTCCACTCCAGCGGTTACATCCATCTGGAGACCAGCGACGGCAAGCGCACCTACGGTAAGGCCGGCTCCAAGTACATGGTGATCGACGGGGACCTGTTCTCTGAGTCTCTGGACATCGATATTCTGGACTCTCTGGTTGGCTTCGAAGGCACCAAGAACGAATCGTTTGAGATGCTGGTCTCCCGCTCTGCTGATGGCGCCACCAACGCCATCGAGGTCATGGTCATTGCCAACGGATGGACTGTGGAGGAGGTTACCACCGGTACCGGCGCACCTATCTACGTCACCGCAGAGCAGATCGAGCAGGGCGGCCGTACCGTCGAGGGTTACTCTTACGATGTGTACAACGCCGGGGATGGAACCATTATCCAGATCGTGGTGGACGAGGACGCCCCCATTAGCACGACCGGCTTCTACACCATGAGCAAGGACGAGGAAGGCATGGCCCGCTTGGAGCCTATGGACTATCTTGAAAAGGTTGCCGGCGGCAGGGTCTTCCAGAATCAGGGTGTTCTGGGTATGTACGGAGGCCGCATCCTTCAGACGCAGAATACAGACTACACGCTTGCCCGTAACTCCTCTGCCAAGGTCGAGGTGGTGGACGTGAGAAGCGACGAGCAGATCAAGGAAGAAAAGGTTGCCCGCATCACCTCCGCCGCCCAGCTGTGGGATCTGCTGGACAACAACGCCGACATCACCGTCGTGGGCGACCTGTTTACGGAGGATACTGACGGCACCGCAGACTTCAACATTAATACCATGTTTGTCACCTGCGCTATGCGCAATACCCCGGGTCTGCAGAGTGTTCTGTACGCCTTCGACCCGCTGGAACAGTCCGGTCAGGCCGAGATGGTTCTGGTCAAGAACAACAAGGGTGCTCAGGCCGGCGATGTGATGACCGTCCAGTATGACGCCACCGTTGATGCCGAGGGCGAGGCATTTGAGACCGAGGTCGAGGGCTTCTATACCTATAACGTGGGCAAGGATGGCAAGATCGTCCTGCAGCACATCCCCGTTACCAGCACGGCACTGGGCCATCCCGGCACCCTGGGTCTGCACAACAAGGTCACCGACGTGAATGTTGCGGACGGCACCA
>JAZOBP010000210.1:0-5796 GCA_045596065.1 Lawsonibacter sp.
AGGCCAAGCGGTCTTAGGAAGCAAATGTCTTAGCCAACTCCTTGGCTCACAGAACGACATGGCTACGATCCGACTTCCTTCATCTGCGCTATGGTCACTCTGGCCGTGGTGGTGGTTTGCTCCGTCTACGGCAAGAAGATGATCTCCCTGATCCCCTTCATCATCGGCATTCTGGCCGGCTATGTGGTGGCTCTGATCTTCACCGTGACCGGCATCGCCCCCGTCATCGACATGAGCGTGTTCCATGACATGACCCTGTTTGCTGTGCCCAAGTTCACCTTCCTCACCGCTCTGAAGGGCGTCAAGGCCATCGACGCCACCTACGTGGCCACCGTGGCTGTGGCCTACGTGCCTGTGGCCTTCGTGGTTTTTGCCGAGCATCTGGCCGACCACAAGAACCTGTCCTCCATCATCGGTCAGGATCTGACCGAGAACCCCGGCCTGCACAACACCCTGCTGGGTGACGGCGTGGGCTCCATGGTGGGCGCTGTCTTCGGCGGCTGCCCCAACACCACCTACGGTGAGTCCGTGGGCTGCGTGGCCATCACCCGCAACGCCTCCGTGGTGACCATCACCACCACCGCCATCATGGCCATGCTCATCTCCTTCATCGGCCCCTTCGTGGCCTTCCTTGACTCCATCCCCGGCTGCGTCATGGGCGGCGTGTGCATCACCCTGTACGGCTTCATCGCCTGCTCCGGTCTGAAGATGATCCAGAAGGTGGACCTGAACGAGAACCGCAACCTGTTCGTGGTCGCCGTTATCCTCATCACCGGCATCGGCGGCTGCACCATGGCCATCGGCAAGGTCACGCTGACCACCATCGCCTGCGCCCTGATCCTGGGCATCCTCACCAACCTGCTGCTGTCCTTCAAGGACAAGAAGTAAGCGATACCCCCTACAGAACAAAACGCTCCTGCCCTGCGGCAGGAGCGTTTTTTCTTTACTTTGACAGGCAGGACGGATATAATAGCTATCACCTGTTTTGTATGGGAGGACACTATGGTTTTATTTTACTCCGCCACCGGCAATACCGCTTACATCGCCCAACAGCTGGCACGCAGACTGGATGACACCTGCCTTGACCTGCTGGAGCGCATCCGGCAGGATGACCACACTCCCCTGCACTCGGACACCCCCTTTGTCATCTGCGCCCCGGTTTATGTGTGCGAGATGCCCCGGTTTCTGGCCCGCTACCTGAGGCAACAGACCTTTACCGGCAGCCGGGAGGTGTACTTTGTCTTTACCAGCGGCGGCTACTGCGGCATTGCCGGTAAGCTGGCCAAACGCATGATGGGCCGCAAGGGGATGCAATGGATGGGCCACAGCGAGTTCAGGATGCCACGCAACTACGTGGCCAGCAACGCCTACCCCATGCAGGCCCCGGACGAGGTGGCACAGCGGCTCACCGAGGCCCACGCCATGCTGGACCCGGCGGCGGACACCATCCGCACCCACGGCAGGCTCAAGGCCCGTCACAGCTTCTTTTTTGAGACGCTGGTCACCCTGCCCGTCAACCCCGTGTGGTGCAGATACAAGCTCACCGCCCGTGCCTTTACCGCTGACCAACGGTGCGTCTCCTGCGGCAAATGCGCCGCCCTGTGCCCCCTGAATAACATCCGTCTCACCCACGGCCTGCCCCAATGGGGCGACCAATGCACCCACTGCATGGCCTGCATCGCCAACTGCCCCACCGGGGCCATTGAGTACGGCGACATCAGCCGGGGCAAGGAGCGCTACACCCTGTCCCGCTACCGCAGTGTGGTGGACCAACTGGATAAAAAAGTCTGAAAAAACCTCCGTATCGCAGCAGATACGGAGGTTTTTGCCTTAGATGGGGATAACGTGTGCCCTGCGGTCCTTGAACCAGCAGATCTCACCAAAGCCCATGGCCTTCAGGTCGGCGGCGGCACGGGCCAGATCCGCCCCGGCACGGGCGGTGCTGTGGGTGTCTGAGCCGATGGTCACACGCCGGCCGCCCAGCGCATGGTAGCGTGGGAACAGCTCCCGGTCAAAGCGGGCGCAGTTCTCAAAATGATAATGGGAGGTGTTGAACTCCAATGCGATGTTCCGGGCGATGATGACCCGGAGAATTTCGTCAATGGCATCGGCATGGCGGCTCATATCCACCGGGTGCCCGTACTTGTCCGACAGGTCGTACAGCGGCCCGGCCAGATGGGCCAGCACGTCCATGTCCGTCCACAAAAGCATGGTCCTGACATCCGCAAAGTACTGCGCCATAAACCCGTGGACCTGCTCCGGCGTGAAGCCTGAGAAGTCCACCTGAGCGTAAAACCGCTCATGGCCGGGATAGCGCACGGAATGCACCGAGCCCACCACCACGTCATAATCCGTCAGGTCCCGGAGGGCGGCGCAGCCCTCGGGCCGCCAGAAGCTCTCGGCAAGCTCCACACCCCTAAGGCCCAGACAGTCGTGGTCATACTGCTCATTGAGGGCCCGGACGGCGTCGCAGGAGGCCTTGATGTGGCCGAAGGTGCCGTCATAGTCCGGGGCGTTCATGTCGCAGTGGTCGGTGACGGCAAAGATGGCCGTCCCCCGCTCCCGCTGGGCCCGGAACATGTCCTCTATGGGGCACTTGCTGTCGTGGGAGAAGGCGGTGTGGCAGTGCATATCGGCCAGAAGGCCCTGCTCCTGACCGGGCTTGAGGGTGCCGTTGGTCTCGATGATGTCCGCACCCAGATACAATGCGTCGGCCAGATGCCAGCGCTTAGCAAGGATCCAGACGCCCAGCCTTGCGTACTGTTTGGCAAGGTCGGCCGTGGCCTTGTCGGCAAAGGGGATGTTACGCACCCACGCCGTGCCCTCGTTCTGGTGGGGCAGCCACACGGTCAGCCGCTCACGGGGCAGGAGCCTGGCAAGCTGCTCCAGCACCTCACGGGTAACAGGGCCGTCGTAGTGGATGTGCATATCCGGGAAGTTCCTGACCGCCAGCTCCACCTCCTCCGGCCTGGAGCAGGTGAGGCTTGCAAGGTGGGTATAGGGCCGCAGCAGGTCAAAAAGCGTCTGCTTCGCCTCATGTGTAAAGTACTGGTACTTACCATCCAGCTTGAGGGGGATGTTGTGCTGCCCGGCAAAGGCGAGGGCTTCTTCCAGCAGGGGAAGCTGAGTGCCCCGGAACGACTCCCCCATCCACAGGCCGTAGTCGTATTGGGCGGCCTCGGCGTAGGTGACGTCGGCCAGCTTTACCTCACCGGCCAGCTTGCTGCCGTCGGGGTGACGGGCGGTGCGGTTGAGGGTGCGGTCGTGGAGCAGGACGATCTTGCCGTCCTTTGTCACGGACGGGTCCAGCTCGATCAGGCCGTAGCCCTGGGCCACGGCGGCCTGAAAGGCGGGTATGGTATTTTCGGGGTATTCGGAGCTGACGCCCCGGTGGGCCTGAAAGAGCATAAGGGAAACCTCCTTCTGTCACATCAGGCCCATGTACCAGATGACGGCAAGGGCGGTGAGGGTGACGAGGGTATCGATGGTGATGCCGTAGAACATGGGGGCAAGGCCGGCCTTTTTGAAGTCCGTAAGGCTGGTGCCAAGGCCGATGGCGGCCAGAGCCGTGACCATGAGGAACTTGCTGGCCTGCTTTAGGACGCCGGAGACCGCCACGGGGATGCAGCCCACGCTGTTGAGGGCGGCAAGGGCCAGAAAGCCGCAGATAAACCACGGGATGACCTTGACCAGCCGCACCTTTTTGCCACCGGGGGCGGCCTGCAGCTGCTTTTGCTTCATACGGGCGCCGATGTAGGCAAAGACCAGCACCGTGGGGATGATGGCCACGGTACGGGTGAGCTTGACCATGGTGGCAAAGTCCCCTGCCGCCTCGGAAAAGGCGTAGCCCGAGGCCACCACGCTGGCGGTGTCGTTGACGGAGGTGCCGGCCCAGATGCCGTAGGCCATGTCGCTCATGCCCAGAGCCTTGCCCATGGCGGGGTACAGGGCCACCATGACCATATCGAACAGGAAGGTGGAGGACATGGCAAAGGCGATGTCCTTGTCCTCGGCGTCAATGACCGGGGCGATGGCGGCCACGGCGCTGCCGCCGCAGATGCCCGTACCGGCGGAGATGAGGTTGCCCAGCTTCCAGTTCAGGCCGAAGAGCTTACGCACGAAGTATCCGCCCCCAAAGCACATGGCAAAGGTGAACACCATCACCGAAAAGGTCAGCTTGCCCACGGACAAAATCACGTTGACGGACAGGGATGCGCCCAGCAGGATGATGGCAAGCTTTAAGATGCGCTTGGAGGTGAACTTCAGGGCCGGCTTGAGCCACGCCGGATGGAAAAAGCGGTTGATGAGCGTGCCCAGAAACAGGGCGATAATGGCCCCGCCCAGAAGGCCGCCGGGGATCAGGTGCTCCAGATACACCGAGGCGGAGGCAAGGGCAAAGCAGATGGCAACGCCCAGAGCAAACTGCCCGTGGGCTTTGAGTCTTGCGTTCATGATCGGGTCTCCTTTGACTTTTCTTTTTGCGATTATTTTAGCACAAAAAAGAACAGAGGGAAAGACCCTCCGCCCCCCTTTTTTCTCCCACACTGCCGTGGCACAGCACCCACCGGGCTTGAAATCGCAGGCGGGATATGGTATATAAAGGCTACGGAAAACTGCATCTTTTGGGAGGCGGAGCTATGGGCGAGATACGCACGGTGTTGGGGAATATTGACGAGGCTGAGTTGGGCGTTACCCTGCCCCACGAGCATATTTTTTGCTACAGCGAGTACCTATACCGGATGGCGGGCAGCGGATATCTGGACAAGGAGGCTGTGTTCCGCTGCGCCGCAGAGCATCTGGCCATGCTGCGCCGGAAGCATCACCTGTCCGCCTTTGTGGACTGCACCCCCGTCAACATCGGCCGGGATGTCCCCTTTCTCCGGCGGCTGTCCCGACAGACGGGGATCCACATGGTCTGCTCCACGGGCTTTTACCACACCGAGGAGCTGCTGCTGCGCAAGCCCGGGGCGGAGGATCTGTGCGAATTTATGTGCACGGACGCCCAGAACACCAACGCCGGCATCCTCAAATGCGCCGTGGATGAGAAAACCGAGCTGGCCCAAAAGCTGCTCCGGGCCACGGCTATGGCCCAGCTGAGGCTGGGACTGCCCATTGTGGCACACACCAACGGCAGGACGGAAAACGGCCTGTGGGCGCTGGACATCCTGCTGTCTCAGGGGGTGTCTCCCCGGGCGGTGACCGTGGCACACCTGAGCGACAGTGACAATCTCGACTATGTCAAGTCCGTGGCCGCCCACGGCTGCTATGTGGGCCTTGACCGGCACTACGAGAAAAAGCCCGAGGGGTACGCCGAAGAGAAGATCCGCATTATCCGTGCACTTTGTGAGGCCGGATACGGCGACCGGCTACTGCTGTCCCACGATGCGCTGTTTTACAGCGGGTTTTCAAGCCCGATGTATACCCTCAACCCAAAGCCGAGATTTTATTATATTTTTGAGCAGATTTTGCCGCGTTTTTTGGAGGAACAGGTCAGAAAGTTCACCGTGGACAATCCACGTAATATGCTCCTTTGCCGCTAAGATTTTGGATGTCAGGCTCATGCGTGACAGGAGCCCTTGTCCTATGACAGCTTAGTCAGGACCACCCGTATAACGGGTGGCCTGCTCTGCCCCTATAAGGGGCTTTTGCTGGCTGAGTCTGAAGGCTCTCGAATATCATCTCAATTGCATATATGCCCCACTGCCAGCAGGCTGGCGTGAGGTTTCAGCAAGGCCCCCTTGTACCCGCAGCAAGGGGCACGCCCCATCCGTAGGGCTCCACCCCCCAAGGCCCCCT
>JAZOBP010000211.1:0-20939 GCA_045596065.1 Lawsonibacter sp.
CAAGGGCACTCCCTTCGTCTATATCCAGGGCTACTTCGATAACTACACCACCGAATAATTTCTATAAACACACCGGCCCGTCTGCACATGGCAGACGGTCCGGTTTTTGTTAAATCAAATGAAAATGCTTCAGCGCCGCACACAGGCCGCCTTGATCCACATGGTCGGTGACATAGTCTGCCGCCGCCTTGACCCTGTGGTTGGCGTTGCCCATGGCCACGCCTGTGCCCACACAGCCCAGCATGGAGATGTCGTTTTCCCCGTCTCCAAAGGCCATGGCCTGCTCCGGGCCGATACCGAGATGCTCCAGCACCTTACCGATACCGGTGTCCTTGCCGCCGCCGGGAGGCATGGCGTCCAAAAATCCCGGGTGCCACCGGGTGGCCGCCAGATGGGGGGCGTGATCCAGCAGCAGGTGCTCCCGCTCCCGACCCAGCATGACGATGACCTGATAAACCTCCCCCTCCAGTGCCCGGCTCAGGGGCAGCACGGGGGGCTTGGCTACATGGAACTCCGACAAAAAGGCCTCCGCCGCCTCATCACACACGTTGAGCCAGCAGGACTCCCCCTCCAGAAACATACCGGAAAAGCCCTCCCGCTCCATGGCAGCCGAAAGCTCCGCCATGCCCTGCCGGGGGATAGGGTTTTTGTACACCACCCTGCCGTCACAGGTGCAAAACTGGCCGCTGACGGTGATGTATCCGTCAAAGTCAAACTGCTTCTTTATCTCATCCAGCATGGTCATATGCCGACCCGTGGACAAGAACAGCCTTATCCCCCGACTGCGCATATGGTGCAACGCCGCCATGGTGTCCGGTTGGATGAGGTTGCTGCCGCTGGGCACCAGCGTGCCGTCCACATCAAAGAATATCGCCTTGATCACAGTATCTCTCCTGTTTTACGGTGCGGCGGTGCCGCCCGTTTTTTTCCGTGGGGATAATTATAGCATGGAAAAGAGCAAAAACCAACATAGACATTCTTATTATCCGTGCTATAATGGCACCTGTTCGATTTTTGGCCACCGCCACAGGAGGCGTGTTTATGCAAGAACAACTGACCCGTTTGTGGGCCTTGTGCCGCAAGGGCGCACGGTTTTTATACTGGCTGCTTCTGGCCCTTGTTTTGGGCGTGGGCGTGGGTGCGGCCGGAGCCGCATTTCACCACAGCATCGAGTTTGTCACCCATCTGCGTCTGACCCACCGGTGGCTGCCGGCCCTGCTGCCCCTGGCCGGCTATCACGGACTCTACCCGGAACAGAAGTTTGTCTGCTCCAAGTCCCGCACAGAGTGGTTTGACCAAAATAACCCCTGAATGCCAAAAGGCTGTGCCCTCGCCCAAGAGAGCACAGCCTTTTACTCTTATAGCTTCAACACCACACCCACCACAGCCGCAAGGCCGATAAAGACGATGGGATGCAGCTTTTTCAATCCTTTGATGCGCATGGCCGCAAACACCGCCGCCGCAATGCACACACCGGGCCAATTCACGCTGATGTCCTCCCAGCCCTCACCCAGCGTGACAAAGATGGAGGCCGCCACACGCAGGCCGGCCGCCGCCACCAGAGCGGTGGAGGCCGGACGCAGGCCGTAGAACACATCGTTGACGGTACGGGAGGAGCGGAACTTCTGCAAAAAGCCCGCAATGATCAAAATGGTGATCACCGACGGGGTCACAAGGCCCAGAGTCGCCACCACCGCACCGGGGACGCCCAGCAGATGCGTACCCACATAGGTCGCCATGTTGACTCCCACAGGGCCGGGGGTGGACTCGGACACGGCGATCATGGTGGTCAGCTGAGCGTGGTCAAACCAGCCGGTGGCCTGACCCATGCTCTCCAAAAAGGGGATGGTGGCAAGGCCGCCGCCCACCGCAAACAGCCCCACCTTAAAAAACTCATAGAACAGGCGCGCAGACAAAATCAGCATGCTCATTTGTCGCCACCTGCCTTTCTTTTCAGGCACTTGGCAACCCAGCCGGCCACGCCGGCCGCCACCACAAGGGCCACGGGGGACGCATTGAGGGCAAGGGCAAGGCCCAGCACCGCCAGAAAAATCCCCACTGTAACAAGATCCTTGAGGGAGGACTTGCCAAGCTTTATCACGCTGGAGGCGATCATGGCCACCACGCAGGCGTTGACACCAGCCAGAGCGTGCCCCACCGCAGGGATGTCGGCAAAGCTGGTAAGCAGGGATGCAATGGCGCAGATGATGACCACCGAGGGAAACACCACGCCAAGGGTGGTAAAAATGCCGCCCAAGATGCCCTTATACTTGTGGCCGATAAAGGTGGCAGTGTTCACCGCAATGATACCCGGGGTGCACTGGCCAATGGCAAAGTAGTCGGCCAGCTCCTCATCGGTGGCCCAGCCCTTTTTCTCCACCACCTCCCGCTGAAGGATGGGCAGCATAGCGTAGCCGCCGCCGAAGGTACACACCCCCACCTTGGCGAAGGTGAGGAACATATCAAGATAGATATTCAAGCAGTCACGACCTCTCCGCCCCGCTCAACGGGGCTCACTGGGCATTATCATACCCCAACGGCGGCATGATTGCAAGAAAAAAGGTGCGTCCTGAGACGCACCTTTTTTATCATTTGAGGGTCACAGCGCTCTTGATGATGTAGCCGGTGGTGGCTGCACCGCCCTTGCCGGAGTAGGTGATCTTGTACCAGCCGTCGGCTGTTTCTTCCAGAACCTTGACCTCGGCGTTGAGCACGCTGGAGTCCTGAGGCGCATGGTTGGTGCCGGGGCCGGAGCGGATGTTGGCATTACCGGTATTAAAGACACCGGAGGCATTCATGGCAGTGGCCGTGCCGGAGGGCTGGGTGGAGGGCTGTACAGAAGGCTGATTGCCGGACGGAGCGGAGCCGGTACTGCCGCCCTTGCAGCGCACCAGACAGCTGGCACTCACGTCGCCCACCTTGACGGTGATGGTGGCGCTCTTCTGCTGGGAGGCGGTGTTCACATTGGTGACCACACCGTTTTGATCCACCTTGGCGACGGTCTCATCGGAGCTGCTCCACACCACCGCATCGTCGCTGTTGGCAGGGGTAACGGTGGCCTTGAGGGTAAAGCGCTCATTGGCCGCTGCCGTCACGTCGCTCTTGGACAGCTTCACCCCGGTCGCCTTGACCACAGGGGCAACCACGCCGGAGCTGGTGCTGGGGTCGGGCACACTCACGTCGGGCACGCTGACATCAGGGGTGCTCACATCGGGGGTGCTCACGTCAGGTGCGCTGACATCGGGGGTGCTCACGTCAGACTGGGACACACTCACATCGCTGCTCACATCGCCGCCCTTATCCCCGGCAAACAGGGGGCTGAGCACGCTGTATACAATATAAATGGCCGCAATGATAAGAATGATGGACAGGGCAATGCCGATGACCTGCACCGGACGCAGAGCGCCGCCGTAGCCGCCGCCCCGCTTGTTGGTGGGGGCCACCCGACGTCCGCCCTTTTTGCTGCGGGAACGGGGCTCCATAGGCACACCGGCCTTGTCATCGCAGAAGGGGCAGCGGCGGTAGGTGACCGAGTAGTCCTCGCCGCAAAACTCACAGCGGATCACGTCGCTGCGCCGATTTTCCTGATTGGTGGTCATAAGTACAAGCCTCCGTCCTTTGTTCTGAAAACAGCATGACCTGAGAACGATTATCTGCCTTCCATTTTACCGCCCTTTTGTCCTTGCGTCAACTGCAAATGGCGGTTTTGTCGCCCTTTTTCTTTCCTCCTGTTCTTCTGTATTTACAAATCAGAAAAATAATTCTTGACAAATTATGAGCATAATGCTATGTTGATTAAAAATGAATAATAATCTTTTATCGACCAGACAGTGATTCCGGAATAGGGGCTGCTCGATTTTTCGGTGTTGCGAAATGGCTGTGCGAAGATTGAATTTTAAATGACAAACAGCTGTTGGTATCGTAAACCCGATGCCAACAGCTTATTTTTTTAAAAGAAGGTGTAACGTGCAGTGAAAGAACGAAACGAATTACTTCGTGCTCTTGAAGTAAACAAGGCGGTTTACGATGCGGTGCGTGACTACATCAGGCCCGGTGTAAGCGAGCAGGATATTTACGAGCTTACCAAAACCGTAGTCGATGATATGCTGTCGGACGTTCCTCATGAGTTTATCGGTGACTTTGTCGGCGGAACGCGATGCGCTCTTATTGGGGGAGATCCCACCGAATACAAGTTGTCCTCCGGCGACGGATTTATTCTTGATTTATCGGTACGCTGCGCAAACACGTGGAGTGATACCTGCCGAACGTTTTTCCTCGGAGAACCGACTTGCGAAATCAAAAAAGCATACGATGCCGTTTTGAAGCTGCAATCCTTCGCAGCTTCGCTTGTTAAACCCGGAATGCGCGCAGAGGACATCAAGATAAGTGCCGAAACTTTGCTTGCGGATATGGGATATGGCTCTATGATGCCTCATCATATGGGGCATATTATCGGCGCCAAGCCCTATATGACGCCTGCGTTTGATATAGGCCATAAGGACACCGTTCAGGAGGGAGATTTCTTTACGTTAGAGCCGGGACTGTATGTTGATGGGTCGTGGGGAATTCGCGTTGAGAACGATTACGTGCTGCAATCAGATGGAGCAAAACTTTTGTTTGACTATCCTACCGAAATCGATCGTTTTATTGTATAAGGAGGAAATTATGTTTAATTCAAACGCTAAGAATGCCTTTAAAGAGAAGATCCTGGCCGGGGAAAAACCCGTGGGAACGTTCTGTGAGCTTATGAGCGAAAACGTTGTGGAAGCGCTCGGTTACGCCGGACTTGACTACGTGGTTTTTGATAACGAACATTCCCCTATCGAGGCTGAAACCAACCTTGCGTTGGTACGTGCCGCAGAGCACGGCGGGATCACACCCCTTGCACGTGTCAGAGGGATATCAAGACCTGCACTGCTGAAACTGCTTGACATAGGGGTGCAGGGGTTAATTGTGCCCAACGTGAAAACAGTAGATGACGTAAAGCAGCTTGTCGCATGGTCCAAGTATGCGCCTATCGGAAACCGCGGTTTTTCCGCAAGCAGAAAAGACGGTTGGGGATACATGCTTAATATGAGCATTCAGGACACTATGGCATTTTTTAATGAACAGGTGCTCCTCATTCCTCAATGTGAAACGACCGAGGCGTTGGAATCAATCGAAGAAATTGCCGCAATCAACGGTGTAGACGGAATTTTTGTAGGTCCTTATGATTTATCCATCGCTATGGGCATTCCGGGCGAGTTCAGCGATCCTAAATTCCTTGCTGCTTTGGACCGAATTATCCAGGCGTGTCGAAAAGCAGGAAAATTCACTATGATTTTTACAGGAAATCAACAGGCGGCGATCGATTATTTAAACAACGGATTTGATTCTGTTTCCTATTCTATGGATGCGGCATTTCTTGTTAATGGCTGTCGTAATGAAATGAACGCCCTTCGGAACGGCATCAAGAAAGCGGAGGAGCAAAAGCAATGAGAGCTGTTGTTTGGGACCGTGACGGGCATCTGAAAGTGGATGAAAGTTATCCATACCCCGTGTGTCTTGATGATTGGGTCGTTATAAAAGTGGTAAGTGCCGGTGTTTGTTCCACCGACCTGGCCGTGATAAACGGGGAATTTGGACCGCCTCCGCTTATCCCCGGTCATGAAATAGCAGGCATAATAGATAAAGTGGGCTCTAAGGTCAAGTCTGCAAAACCGGGGGACCGAGTCGTTGTTGAAACTGCCGTAGCTTGCGGGCATTGTCGCGATTGCGAAAGCGGCAACAAGCATTTGTGCGCCCAAAGCAGCGAAATAGGTTTTCCTCCCCACAACGGCGGATATGCTGAATACGTTGCCGTGCCTGAAAACTGTTTGAAGTTTATTCCGGACAACGTAAGCTTTGACGAAGCCGGTATTATTGAAGCCGCCCTTTGTCCGTTTGGCATTATATACCGTTACGGCATGAAACCCGGCTCAACGGTCCTGATTCAGGGAAACGGTGTTGCGGGCCTTTCTTTTCTGCAAACAGCAAAATGCTTTTCTGCATCAAAGGTTATTATGTCGGTTCGCCGTGAAAGCGCCGTAGAGATGGCAAAGCATTTCGGCGCGGATGTAGTCATAAACATCAAAGAAGAAGATTTAATAGAAAGAATTATGCAGGAAACGAATGGGCGCGGTGTTGACGTGTCCATTGATTCAACGGGAGCTGCCTCGGCTATTGCGGATGCAGTCAAGGTTACGCGTTCGGGCGGACAGGTCATTCTCTACGGAATACCGGGCGAGAATTCGCAAATGCCCCTGTTCCCCGTCCGTGAAATCATCTTGCGGCAGTTATCGGTCGTAGGCGGCAACTGCAATCAGCTTGCATGGGAACCGCTGCTTTCCTTGGTAGCCAACGGTCGATTTAACGTCCGCGATATGATAACCAACGTATTTTCACTCGAAGAAATCCACTCGGCTTTAGAACTTGCCAAAACCAAGCCGGACGGCTTTATTAAGTCGGTCATTCACATGTGATAAAAAGGAGAGATATCAATGAAAATCACCAAAGTAGAAGCAATTCCCGTAAGACAGAAGGGGACGGTTAAGGAAATTAACGACAGCGCACAGGACGGAATTATTATTAGAATTTCCACCGATGAAGGAATTACCGGATACGGCGAAGTTGATTCTGCGCCATGGGTCATTCGTGAAATTATCAACTCGCCCATTTCCCATAGAACCTGTCAAGGCCTTGCTAACGTTGTTGTTGGCAGAGATCCCTTTGATTATAAAAAGATTTGGGACGATATGTTCCTGCACAGCAATTTCTACGGCAATCGCGGTGCCGCAATACAGGCTATGAGCGGTATTGATATTGCTATTTGGGACGTGCTGGGAAAGGCACTGAACAAACCGATATGGCAGCTTTTAGGCGGCAAGTACAGAGATGAGGTCCGCTGCTATGCAAGTGTGTTGATGCCGTACACTCCCGAAGAAGCGGCAGAGGAAGCGCTAAAATGGAAAGAGAAGGGGTATACCGCCATTAAAATGGGTTGGGGCGGTTTCGAACAGGAAATGGCTACGGTGGTCAAACTGGTCGAAGCGTCCAGAAAAGCCGTAGGCGATGAAATGGATATGCTCTACGATATCGGATATATTCCTTCCGCCAAGGTAACCATTGACGCACCAAGCCGTATTCAGCTGGTAAAAGCATTGGAGCCCTACCATCCTTTCGCGATCGAAGAGGCTCTTTGGCCCACCGACTACGAAGGATATAAGCGGTTGGCGGAGAGCACAAACACAAGAATCGTATGCGGTGAAAATGAGACTACCCGCTATGGCTTCAAGCAGCTCATTGATTACTGTAAGGTAGCGTTTGTGCAGCCGGATATTACCCGCTGCGGCGGAATTACAGAGGCAAGCAGAATCGCATCTTACGCTGAAGTCAACTCTACCAATGTGGTGCCGCACTGCTGGAGCAGCGGTATCGTTGAAGCCGCATCTCTGCAAATAATCGCCTCGATCCCCAACGCAGAATTGCTTGAATACTGCGAACAGGACACCCCCATCAGACACGATCTTGTTCCGGACGACATCCCCTGTGTAAACGGTTATGCCAAGGTCCCGACCAAACCCGGTCTTGGTATTGAGGTCGATGATGAAGCGATCGAGTTTTATCGCTGTGATAAGTATTAAAAAGAAGGGTGAACGTTCATGAACATTCTTGCAATCGGAGCACATCCCGACGACGTAGAAACTATGTGCGCCGGCACGTTGGCAAAATATGCCTCTCTTGGCCATAAGGTCTTTATTGCAACGGCTACCAACGGGAACATCGGCTCTGCCCGCATTCCCGATATGGAGGAAATCGCACGTGTCCGCAAGGAAGAAGCGGCAAGATCTGCTGCTATCATTGGTGCGGAGTATATTTGCCTTGATTACGATGATGAAATGTTTTTTGAGATAAACCGTGAAACAAGACTGAAGTTTATAAATTTAGTCCGTTATTGCAAGGCAGACGTAATTTTTACCCATAGCCTTCACGACTACAACCCCGACCATATGCTTACAAGCAAAATTGTAAACGATATTGCGGTTATGATCCCGATCGCACATTTAAAAACAGAGTGCGAGCCATATAACGTGATCCCTTCCATCTGGATGTTTGAGCCTGCAAACTCAATGGGGTTTGTTCCCACCGATTATGTCGATATTACGGATTTTTATGACACAAAAATGAAAATGCTTAACTGCATGGAAAGCCAGAAGTCGTGGATGGCTGATAACTACGCACAGCTTGGCGGCGATGAGGAAAGATTCTTTGACACGATCCGTATTACCTCAGAGTTCCGCGGAATGCAGGCCGGCTGTAAGTATGCGGAAGGTTTCGTGCGCGCTATGGATGCTTTCCGCACGCGTATGACCGAACGAGTCCTGCCCTAATGATGAAAACGCATATAGATTGCAGCAGCAGACACGGCAGGCTTTTATGGCTTACAAACGGCAGCATCGAGGTTGCCGCCGCTCTGGACTATGGTCTGAGAATCATGGTGCTTCGGTGTGTCGGTATGGAAAACGTGCTGTATCATCAGCCGGATGACCTTTCGGACGGACTATCTACCGAAAAGGGTTGGCGGCTTTACGGCGGACACCGTTTCTGGACCTCGCCGGAAAGCGACGATTCCTATTATCCTGACAACGATCCCGTTGAATATAGGATCGAAGAAGACTCGGTGCTGCTGACACAAAAAACCGACGAGTGGACAGGGTTTAAAAAACAGATCCGATTGTCTTTCTGCGATAACGGCAGCTTAAAGGTTGAGCACGTTTTGACAAACTGCAACGCTTATCCCTTAAAAGCTGCCGCCTGGGGTATTACCACGCTGACAGGCGGTGGTGTTGCGAAAATACCGGTCGAAGGATCGGTCGGCGGCTACGTTCCGAACAGAACTCTTTCGCTTTGGTTTGACAGTTCTCTGAATGACAGCCGACTTTCGTTTGAGAATGATTGCATCATAGGTCGGCATCTTCCCTCCGAAAAAAAACTAAAAATCGGAGCATATACGCCGCAAGGGGAAATCTCCATGACGAATCTCGGACAAAAATTGGAGATTTTTATTGCCGCCCATCCAATCGAGGACTGTCCCGAAAACGGGTGTAATGTTGAGTTGTTCCTAAACAAGCATATTATGGAACTTGAAACGCTCGGAGAATTAAAGGCCATTCCGTCCGGCGCAACTGTAAAACATATAGAGTATTGGC
Source organism: Lawsonibacter sp. (assembly GCA_045596065.1). Taxonomy (GTDB): domain Bacteria; phylum Bacillota; class Clostridia; order Oscillospirales; family Oscillospiraceae; genus Lawsonibacter. Next base: position 9,228 of record JAZOBP010000211.1, read on the forward strand.
ATCTGGTCCCCGAAATCTGACTGCGTATCAATGCATTTGGGGGAATATATCAACTTCCCGCAATACGAGGCAATGTACGAAAGGGCCGTGGTTGCTGTCTTTTTTGGGGTTGTGCCCTTTTTCTCCCCTTCTGTTCTTTCCCTTGACCCCTCGGCCGGTTTCTTTTATAATTGGCCTGTATTCCCAACCGCAACAGGAGGATTTTACTATGCGCATCGACTTTGACCGGATCGGCGAATCTGTGCTGGAGCATTTTAAGGGCGGCGAAGGTACCTTCTGCCCCAGGATGTACACCGACGAGCACAATAAGATCATGCACGCCCGGCTTCTGCCCCACAGCTCCATCGGTCTGCACACCCACGAGGGCAACAGCGAGGTCATCTTTATCCTGTCCGGCTCCGGCAAGGTGCTTTATGAGGGCGAGTATATCAGCCTCAAAGCCGGTGACTGCCATTACTGCCCCATGGGCTGCAGCCACAGCCTCATCAACGACACCGACGCAGACCTGACCCTCTATGCCGTAGTGGCCGAGCACAGGGTCTGAGCCATGAAGCTTGCACTTTATACTCTGGGCTGTAAGGTCAATCAGTACGAGACGCAGGCGCTGGAGCAGCTGTTCGCCGCCCGCGGCCACACTCTCGTCCCCTTTGACGGCCCGGCTGACGCCTACATCATCAACACCTGCTCTGTCACCGCTGTCAGCGACAAAAAGTCCCGTCAGGTGATCCGCCGTGCCCGGAAAGAGCGGCCTGACGCCGTGGTGGCCGTGTGCGGCTGCTATTCCCAGACCCACCCGGAGGACATGGAACAGTTGAACGTGGACCTGGTATCGGGCACCGGAGACCGTCTGGGCTTTGTGGAGCTGGTGGAACAGGCTGTGGCTCAGCGGCAGCCCATCACCCGTCTGGACAACGCCTTCGACCGCACTTTGTTTGAGGTGCTGCCCGCCGGCGGTCTGGAGGGCCGCACCCGTGCCATGCTCAAGGTGGAGGACGGCTGCGTCAACTTCTGTTCCTACTGTATCATCCCCTACGCCCGGGGCCGCATCCGCTCCCTGCCGCCGGACAAGGCGGCGGAGCAGGCCCGCACCCTTGCCAAACAGGGCTACCGTGAGATCGTACTTACCGGCATTGAGATCTCCTCCTGGGGCCATGATCTGCCGGAAGGTCACTGCCTCATCGACCTCATTGAGACGGTATGCGCCGCCGCACCGGACTGCCGCATCCGTCTTGGCTCTCTGGAGCCCCGCACCGTCACCCCGGACTTCTGCCGCAGGGCAGCCGCCTGTCCCAACCTCTGCCCCCACTTCCATCTGTCCCTGCAGTCGGGCTGCGACAGCGTGCTGTCCCGCATGAACCGCAAGTACGACACCGCCCGGTATTATCAGTCGGTGTCGCTGCTGCGTGAGCACTTTGACCGGCCCGCCATCACCACCGACCTGATCGTGGGCTTTCCCGGCGAGACGCAGGAAGAATTCGAACAGACGCTGGCCTTTATCCGGGCCTGTACCTTCTCCGCCATGCACATCTTCCCCTACTCCCGCCGTCCGGGGACCCCGGCCGCCAAGCTGCCCGGGCAGCTGCCCAACGCTGTCAAGGAGGCCCGTGCCCATGCCGCCGCTCAGGTGGCTCAGGAGATGGAACAGACCTACACCGCTCAGTTTCTGTCCCAGCCTGTGGAAGTTCTGTTTGAAGAGGAACGTGACGGCCTGTGGTTCGGTCACACCCCCAACTACCTGCCCGTGGCCGTCCCCGGCGAGGGGCTGCACAACAAAATACGCCTCGTCCGTCCCGACCGTGTGGAACAGGGCGTACTTAAGGGCGATTTGATCTGAACAAACGCAAAAATGGCTTGCTGCTAATGCAGCAAGCCATTTTTATTCAACCTACATTCAGCCCGTAAAAGCCCATCAGGGCAAGGCCCATAAGCCCGGCGGTGATCAGCCCGATGGGGTAGCCCCGAAAGACCTTGGGGCACTTTTCAAAGCTGGCCTGATCCTGCATGCCCATGAAGATGACCAGCACCAGCAGCACGCCCACGCCGCTGGCCAGCGAATAGAGCACCGTCTGGCTGAAGGTGTAATTGCGCTGGGTAATGACATAGGCCACGCCCATGACCGCACAGTTGAACAGCGTGTCGGACAGATTGTCCGCCACATAGCGGTACAACGCCGGGAAAAAGCTGCCCAACAGCTTTTTCAGCAGCAAAATCACTCCGGGCACCAGCAAGGCGTAGGCCAGCAGGCGCAGGTGGGTCATGCCGAAATACTTCAGCCCCCAGTTGACCACCCAAGCCGCCATGGCGGTAGACACCATAACAAGGATCAGGCTCACGCCGGTACGCCAGGCACCCTCTTCGCTGTTGATGGTCTTTTTCGGCCAGCCCATACCCAGGCACCTGACCAGCACCATATTTTCCGCCAGAACGGCAATGAGCACCAGTCCGATCATTTGGATCACTGCAAGCCCTCCTTTCTTAAACCTCGCCGTCGATAAACTCCACATCCCCGGTATCCAGGTGGGAGATGATATAAAGTGCCTTGTTGACGCCGGCGGTCACGGCATGGCTGGTATCCGTAGCGCCGGTCACGGCATCCACCGCATTGCGTCCCTCGTGCCGCACCGTACCGGACAGGCCCACATACTGGCTGAGATACTCCTCCTCCATGGCCCTGCCGCCGATGCCCGTATGCTCACTGTGGCTGACCACGTGTACCCCGGTGACCTCGCCGTTGACGTCCACGCCCACCACCATGGTGATCATGCCGCCAAAGCCCTGCACCTCCACCTCCACGCAGTAGCCGATCAGCTCACTGCCGCTGTAGCCGGCCAAAATGCTCAGCGCATCCTCGGCAATGTAGGGGGTCTGGGTGGCCACCTCAGCCTGAGGCATCACATGGGAGAGCAGCTCCTGCTGCTGTTCGTTCTCCCGCTCCACAATGGTCTGACCGGAGAGGCTGTACACCAGACCGATCACCATGACCGTGACCACCACAAAGGCAGCCAGCACACCGCCGCTGCGCAGCCAGCTGCGGATGTTGTCCAGATTTTTCTCTCCGGGCATGGTGCCCCGCTGACGGGCCGTGTGCTTGGGCAGCGTGGGCTTGAGCTTGCTCAGACGGGCAAACTGACGGCCAAACCACGCCCCGGCCGCCGCCCGTGTCCCCACGCCAAACCGGCCGGGCAGACCCACACGGTCCATGATCCACACACAGCAGTTAGCAGTCAGGATGGCAAAGCCCACACCGTCTGGGTAGGAGCCAAAGTAGCGCAGCACCACCGTCAGGCAGCCGCAGAGCACACCGTAGATCAGCTGACCTCTGGGCGTCACGGGAGAGGTGGCATAGTCCGTAGCCATAAAGATCGCACCCAGCAGCAGACCGCCGCTGAGGATATTATAGAGCATCCAGTCCGCACTGGACACGCCGCCCCGGGGCAGCAAAAAGGTGATGACGGCCACCGTACCCACAAAGCTCACAGGGATACGCCAGGAGATCACACGCCGGCACAGCAGATAAACGCCGCCCAAAATCAGCATCAGGGACGCCACCTCGCCCACCGCACCGCCGTGCTGACCCAGCAGCATCTGGCGTACCGTCAGCTTGGGCAGCTGACCAAGGTGCAGGTAGGCCATGGGGGTGGCCGTGCTCACCGCATCCGCCTGCCCCAGCATACCGGGCCGGTCCATGGCATCCACAAAGGTGGTCATCATGCCCGGGAAAGACAGCAGCAGCATACGGGAGGCAAGGGCCGGATTCATAAAGTTTTTGCCCAGACCGCCGTAAAACTGCTTGACGACCACGATGGCAAAGGCACTGCCCAGTACCGGCGCCCAGTAGGGGGCCGTCACCGGCAGGCACATGGCCAGCAGCAGGCCCGTCACGCAGGCGGACAGGTCGCCCACGGTGCTGGGCTTTTTCATCCCCTTGCAATAGAGCCACTCAAAGCCCATGCTGGACAGCACGCCGATGGCGGCCAGCACCAGCACCCGAAAACCAAACAGATACGTGCCCATAAGCAGGGCGGGGCACAGGGCAACGATCACGTCCAGCATAATCTTGTCCACGCCCACCCGGTCCTTGATACGGGGGGATATGGCCATGGTTCCGTCTATATAACTCATTGGGCCGCCTCCCCTGCCGTTTGTTCGTCCTGTACCAGTCTGCGGGCCTGTACCATGCGCTCCACCAGCGGAACATTGCTGGGACACACGTAACTGCAGCTGCCGCAGCCGATGCAGTCCAGCGTGTGCAGACGCCGCAGCTCCTTCACGTCGCTGCCAAGCTTCAGCTCCTTATCCACCAGCAGAGGCATCAGGTGCATGGGGCAGACGGACACACAGCGTCCGCAGCGGATGCAGACGCTCTCTTCCTTTTCTTCTGCCAATTCCCAGTTCAGCATGCAGACCACACCGGGAGCAGTCTTAATAATGGGTGCCTCCAGATCAGGCTGATCGATACCCGTCATAGGGCCGCCCATGATCACCAGACCGGGCTGCTCACGCAGGCCGCCGGCAGAGGCGATCAGGTCACGGATGGGGGTGCCGATGGGCACCCAGAGGTTGCGGGGCCGGGCCACGGCTGCACCGGTAACGGTAACCGCCCGGTGGGTCAGCGCCTTGCCCTCCGCCACCGCCTGATAGACCGCATAGGCCGTGGCCGCATTGAATACCACACAATGGGCGTCAATGGCGTTGCCCTGAGGGGGGACCTCCCGACCGGTGACCGCCTTGACCACCTGCTTTTCCGCACCCAGGGGATACCGGGAGGGAATGGCGCACACACGGCAGTCCAGACCGCAGCGGCGGCCGGTACGCTCCAGCATCTCCACAGCATTGAGCTTGTTGCCCTCAACCGCCACCACACCGCTGCGTACCCCCACCGCCTTGAGCAGGATGTGCATACCGGTGAGCACCTGCCGGCTGTATTCCAGCAGCAGGCGATGGTCGCCGGTCATGTAGGGCTCACTTTCGGCAGCGTTGACGATCAGGGTATCCACCTTGCCCCGGGCACTGATGATCTTTTCGGCGGTGGGGTAGCCGCCGCCGCCCATGCCCACAATACCGGCCTGTGCAATGCGCACGATGATGTCCTGTTCGCTCAGCTGCTGCCAGTCGGCAGGCTGCAGGCTCTCCGGCCACGGGGTGTCCTTGCCGTCGTTGCGGATGACCACCGCAGGGCGCTTGCCTCCCCACGGATGAGGTCGGGGCTCCACCGCCACCACCTGACCGGACACGCCGGAGTGGATGAGCATCTGCTCGCTGCGGCCGATGGGCTGACCCACCGCCACCACGTCACCGGGCTTGACCAGACTCTCGCAGGGCTGGCCGGCATGCATATGAAGGGGTATGACCAGCACCTCCGGCTGGGTATCGGGCAGGGCGATGTTTTTTCTGCGTGTGCCCTCTTTGCGTCCCTCCAGATGGACACCGCCGAATATGGGATGCAGCATATTTGTCCAACCTCCCTGTATGCGCCGCAGCGCAACGGGTCAGGTATCTGTCTGCCTGACCCAAGGCATATCATTCATCAATTATATATCATAATCCATGCTCCGTCATCTGTCCAGTTTTAAAATGTAAATATTCTGTTTCTTGTTGCTCAATGCCGAAAATAAACTTTTTTCGAGTTTGTCATTGACAACTGCACTTTAGTAGGTTAAAATCATTTAAAATTTAGTTTCACGCTAAAGTGCAAAAGCAATGATCGGGACATTCGTCCGGCTGACGCCCGCAGAGAGGAAGCGGTTGGTGCAAGCTTCCGGCAGGGCCGACACGAGACTCCCCCGTGAGCTGCCCGCCCCAACACCGTCAGGGTCAGTAGGGCTGGCCGGTCTGCCGCCGTTACCGGGCAGCGAGTGCGCAGGACACGTCCTGCGAAGTTAGGTGGTACCACGGAGTGTACGGCTTCGTCCTATAGGCATGGGACGAGGCCGTTTGTTTTACATTTGTCAGCTATGGAGGTGTGCGGAATGACCGGTGCACAGGCCCTGATCGAAAGCTTAAAACTGCAGCAGGTAGAGCATATCTTTGGCTATGCAGGTGCTACCATCTGCCCCATTATGGACGTGCTGGCCCGCACGCCGGAGCTGGGCTATACTCTGGTGCGTACCGAGCAGAATGCCGGTCATATGGCCTCCGGCTACGCCCGCATCAGCGGCAAGGCCGGCGTGTGTCTGGTCACATCCGGCCCGGGTGCCACCAACCTCATCACCGGCATTGCCACCGCCTACATGGACTCCATCCCCATGGTGGCCATTACCGGTCAGGTGCCCAGCCATCTGTTGGGCCGTGATATCTTTCAGGAAGTGGACATCACCGGTGCCGTGGCCCCCTTTATTAAGCACAGCTATCTGGTCAAGGACGCCAGCGATCTGCCCCGTGTGGTGGCAGAGGCCTTCCATCTGGCCGTCACCGGACGACCCGGTCCCGTCCTGATCGACATTCCCGTGGATATTCAGACGCAGGAGCTGAAGAAATTCGCTCCCCCCGAGCAGGTCAGCATCCGGGGCTACAAGCCCAGCATCCGGGGCAATGACCTGCAGATCAAGCGTGTGGTGCAGACCATCGCCAAGGCCCGCCAGCCCCTGATCTGCGCCGGCGGCGGTGTGTGGCTGGCACAGGCACAAAAGGAACTTGTAGACCTTGCCGAACGATGCTCCATCCCCGTGGTCAAGACCATGATGGGCATCTCCGTGCTTCCCACCGACCACCCCCTCAATCTGGGCATGATCGGCGCCCACGGCAACCACTGTGCCAACCAGGCACTGGCCAAGTCCGACCTGCTGATCATGGTGGGCACCCGGGCCGCTGACCGTGCTCTGACCAATCCCACCGACATCCAAAACCGCATGGCCACCATCCACATCGACGTGGATCCGGCGGAGATCGGCAAAAATATGATCGCCGCCGTCCCTCTGGTGGGTGATGTAAAGGCCATTTTGCAGCAGATCCTGGCCCTCGATTTTCCCGCTCCCGACTGCTCAGCATGGCTGGAACAGCTGCGTGACTACCGCAAGGCCGAGCTCAACCGTGTGTTCCCCAAGCGTCCGGACAGCGTCTTTCCCGGTACGCTGCTGCGCCGTCTGGGTGCCCGACTGGACGACGACGCCACCGTGTGCGTGGATGTGGGCCAGAACCAGATCTTTACCTGTAAGTACCTGCCCCAGAAGCACGGACGTCTGCTCACCAGCGGCGGTCTGGGCACCATGGGCTACGCCCTGCCCGCCGCCGTAGGCGCAAAGGTGGCCGACCCGGATAAGCAGACTCTGGTGGTGTGCGGCGACGGCTCCTTCCAGATGTCCATGAATGAGCTTGCCGCCATCCGTGCCGCCGGACTGGACATCAAGATCGTGCTGATGAACAACACCGTTCTGGGCCTTGTCAACCAGATCCAGAACGCCGCCCCCTACCGCGGCCCATACGGTGTGGCGCTGGACGGCTCCCCCGACTTCGCCGCTCTGGCCGCCGCCTACTCCATCCCCTGTATCCGGCTGGATGACGAGGACGGGATGGACGAGTGTCTGGATCGGTTCCTGAACACCAAAGGCTGCTGTATTCTGGTCTGCCGCGTCCACCCCGACGTGCGCACCACTGATTGAGGAGGCAGACCGCTATGAAACAGACGATTTCCGTTCTGGTGGAAAATCAGGCCGGTGTCCTTAACCGCATCACCGGTCTGTTCTCCCGCCGTGCCTTTAACATCGAGTCTCTGGCTGTGGGCCCCACCGACGACCCCACCGTGTCCCGCATCACCATCATTGTGGACAGCGGCAACAACATGGTAGATCAGGTGGAAAAGCAGCTGAACAAACTGGTTGACGTCATCAAGGTCCGCACTCTGGACGAGAGCAGCCTCATCGGCCGTGAGCTGATGATCCTCAAGGTAAACGCCACCAACAAGACCCGTCAGGACATCATGACCATCTGTGAGATCATGGGCGCCAAGGTGGACGATATCTCCCCCACCTCCATGACGCTGGAGCTGTCCGATACCCCCGACCGGCTGGACACCTTCCAGTCCATGATGCGGCCCTTCTCCATCCTTGAGGTGGCCCGCACCGGCGTGATCGCCGTGCAGAAGGGGTCGAGCAGAATTTGAGATATGAGATATTTAGATATGAGATAAGAGATAGAGCAGTCGTTCTATGGTGTATCTCATATCTCATATCTCTTATCTCCTATCTTTTGAATGATTTGGAGTTAATATGAAAGTCAGAAGTACCCAAGCCATCATGGAGTGCCTGCTGGAGCAGGATGTGGATACCATCTTCGGCTATCCCGGCGGCACCATCCTCAACCTCTATGACGAGCTTTACCACTACAAGGATAAGTTCCGACACATCCTCACTGCCCATGAGCAGGGTGCATCCCATGCCGCCGACGGCTATGCCCGCTCCACCGGCAAGGTGGGCGTGTGCTTTGCCACCAGCGGCCCCGGTGCCACCAACCTGACCACCGGCATTGCCACCGCCTATATGGACTCCTCCCCCGTGGTCTTTATCACCTGCAACGTGGCCGAGCCCCTGCTGGGCAAGGACTCCTTTCAGGAGGTGGACAGCACCGGCATCGCCATGCCCATCACCAAGGCCACCTATCTGGTGCGTGACCCTCAGACCATCCCCGATGTGATGCGTCAGGCCTTTGCTGTGGCCGCCACCGGCCGTCCCGGCCCGGTGCTCATCGACTTTTTGAAAAATGTCACCTCCCCCGACGTATTCATTGACTACGAGTTTGTCCACTGGCGTGACAACCGCAGCTGCTCCGGCATCCGTGCTCTGGCCAACAGCCACGAGCTCAAGGCCCCGGAGCCAAACAGTCAGGACATCGACATTCTGGTGGACATGATCCGCCAGTCCCAAAAGCCGCTCATTATCTGCGGCGGCGGCGTGGTACGCGGTCGGGCAGATGCCCAGTTTAAAGAGTTTGCCGAAAAGCTGGACGCCCCTGTGGCCATCACTCTCATGGGCGGCGGCGGCTTCCCCGGCCGGCACGAGCTGGCCACGGGCATGATCGGCATGCACGGCTCCCGTGCCAGCAATGTGGCCTGTAATGAGTGCGATCTGCTCATCGCCGTCGGCTGCCGCTTCTCCGACCGTGTGGCCCTCAACCCCGTCACCTTCGCCTCTCAGGCCAAGATCGTCCACATCGACATTGACCGCTCGGAGATCGACAAAAACGTCCTCACCGACCACCACATCATCGGCAACGCCCGTCATGTGCTGGAGCGGCTCAATCAGCGGCTAACCCCCCAGGTCCACTCGGAGTGGAAGGAGCACATTCTCTCCCTCAAGCGTGAGGCTGTGGTGGAGGACAGCGAGACCCTCACCCCCAAGCAGGTATTGGAGACCATCCGTCAGCTGGCCCCTCAGGACACCATCATAGCCACCGACGTGGGTCAGCATCAGATGTGGTCCATTCAGCACTTCAACTTTGACTATCCCGGTCAGCTGCTCACCAGCGGTGGCTTTGGCACCATGGGCTTCGGTCTGGGCGCTGCCATCGGCGCCAAGGCGGGCAACCCGGACAAGGTGGTGGTGCACACCACCGGCGACGGCTGCTTCCGCATGAACTGCCACGAGCTGTGCACCGTCGAGCACTATGACCTGCCCGTGATCACCGTCATCTTCAACAACGGCTGTCTGGGCATGGTGCGTCAGTGGCAAAACCTCATCTACGACAAGCACTTCTCCCAGACCACACTGGACCGCGGCCCGGACTTTGTCAAGCTGGCCGAGGCCTACGGGCTCAACGGCTACCGGGTGACAAACCGCACCGAGATGGAGCAGGCCTTCCGCTCCGCTCTGGCCAGCGGCAGGGGCTGCGTCATCGACGCCGTCATCGACATGGACGACATGGTACGGCCCATGGTGCCCGGCGGCGCTCATATCACCAACTTCCTGTTGGAGTAAGGGGGCAGAGAGATGAAAACCGAATTTGATATGGAAAAGAAGCTCTACACCCTCGTTCTTCTGGTCCGGGACACCCCCGGTGTCCTCAGTCAGGTGGCTCGCCTCTTTTCCCGCAAGGGCTACAACATCGAGTCCATCGTCTCCGGCGAGACGGACAAGCCCGGCATCACCCGCATCACCATCGTGCTGCTGGCCGACGGCCTGATGATCTCCCAGATCGCCGCCCAGTCCGGCAAGCTGCTGCCCGTGCTGGCGGTAAAGATTTTGGACGAGGCCACCTCCATCCAGCGGGAATTCGCCCTGATCAAGGTCAAGGCCGAGGACCGCAACAACCGGGACGAGATCATCCAGATCTCCAACATCTTCCGGGCCAACATCATCGACGTGAGCAAGCAGACCCTGACTGTCGCCATTTTTGGTGACAAGAGCAAGACCACCGCACTGATCAACATGCTGGAGGACTTTGGCATTCTGGAGATCGCAAAGACGGGCACACTCGCCATCGAGAGAGGGCGAAGCACCATATATGACAACGACAAACTTAAGGAGGAATATAACTATGGGAAAAATGTATTATGAGAAGGACTGCGACATCAACTACCTGAACGGCAAGAAGATCGCCATCATCGGCTACGGCTCTCAGGGCCATGCTCATGCCATGAACCTCAAGGACTCCGGCTGTGACGTGTGCGTGGGTCTGCGTGCCGGCTCCAAGAACTGGGCCAACGCCGAGAAGGCCGGCCTGAAGGTCATGACCGTGGCCGACGCCGCCAAGTGGGGCAACATCGTTATGATCCTCATCAACGACGAGGTGCAGGCCGAGGTCTACAAGCGTGACATCGAGCCCAATCTGGAGGACGGCGATACTCTGGCCTTCGCCCATGGCTTCAACATCCGCTATCAGCAGATCGTCCCCCCCAAGGGCGTGGACGTGTTCATGGCTGCCCCCAAGGGCCCCGGCCACACCGTGCGCTCCCAGTACGTCGCCGGCAAGGGCGTGCCCTGCCTGGTGGCCGTGGAGCAGAACGCCACCGGCAACGCCTACAAGACCGCTCTGGCCTACATCGCCGGCATCGGCGGCGCCCGTGCCGGTGTGCTGGAGACCACCTTCCATGACGAGACCGAGACCGACCTGTTCGGTGAGCAGGCCGTGCTGTGCGGCGGCGTGGTCGACCTGATGCGCTGCGGCTTCGAGGTTCTGGTAGAGGCCGGCTACTCCCCCGAGAACGCCTACTTTGAGTGCATCCACGAGATGAAGCTGACCATCGACCTTGTGAACAAGGGCGGCGTGGGCATGATGAACTACTCCATCTCTGACACCGCCGAGTTCGGCGAGTATGTCTCCGGCCCCCGTGTCATCCCCGCTGAGGGGACCAAGGCCCGTATGCGTGCCGTGCTGTCCGACATTCAGGACGGCACCTTCGCCGGCAAGTGGATTGCCGAGAACAAGAACGGCCGCACCTTCTTCAACTCCAAGCGTGCCCAGCTGGCCAAGCACCCCATGGAGCAGGTGGGTGCCGAGCTGCGTAAGGCCATGCTCTGGGGCGACGACGCCGACCCCGACACCGCTTCCAACTGACCCCAGCCAACAACAAGCCCCACCCCCGCCGGGGTGGGGGTAAGGCGGAACGGAGCCATGTCGATCTGTGGGGCAAGGAGTTGGCTAAGCCATTTGTCTTCCTAAGACCGCTTGGCCCCCCGACTTGCTGCGTAAGGCCATGCTCTGGGGCGACGACGCCGACCCCGACACCGCTTCCAACTGACCCCAGCCAACAACAAGCCCCACCCCGGCCGGGGTGGGGCT
>JAZOBP010000212.1:0-4362 GCA_045596065.1 Lawsonibacter sp.
CGCTCGGCAGCCCCCTTTACACCGCCCAGCCGTTGGCGACAACGGAGCCTTACGGATGGGGCGTGCCCTCTACGGGTACAAGGGGGCCTTGCTGAAACCTCACGCCAGCCTGCTGGCAGGGGGGCATATATGCAATTGAGATAATATTCGAGAGCCTTCAGGCTCAGCCAGCAAAAGCCCCTTATAGGGGCAGAGCAGGCCACCCGTGATACGGGTGGTCCTGACTCTGCTGCGGAGGGGGGAGGACGGATTATGGCCCAAAAAAGCCGGGATTATGGCGAGAACTGGAAAAACGGCGTAAAAGTGATGTAAAATGAGACGAATGAAGTATATTTGGGATAATATAAGTTAAAACGCATGTGTGCGGAACAAAAGATACAACTGTATGTTGTTTTTTAGTTGCTGAAAATAAACGCTTTTGTTGTTTTGCGGTATTTTTGAAAACAAAATATTGACTTATACGAAACGATAAAATATACTTTTGAGGAACAATTGCCACCTTATTCGGACGGGGCGGCATCCCCCAGTCCAAATCTATGTAAAGGAATGGTGACTCTTTTATGAAGAAAACATGGCTTTCCCGGCTGAACGCCATCGTGCTGGCAGTGGCTCTGCTGCTGCCCTGCGTGATGACCGTCCCGGCCATGGCTGCAGAGGGTGACAGTGAAGTCCTCTACAGCTGGACCCCCTCCGGCACAGCCTACGACTGTGCTCAGGAGATGGTCAACAACTCCGTGCCCCGCACGGACTATGAGGCCATCCAGACGCCTGCTGCGTCGGATTATGGCAAGTATTCCAACATCCTGTACTCGGCCACTATGAACACGGACGAGGGCAGCCGCACCCAGCGTTTTCTGTCCATGTTCGTGGGCATCGATACCGGAGATGAGGATAACGCAGGCGGTAGAGGCGGTCTGCCCTCGGCAGAGGTGACCGACGGGACGAACACCCGCCGCAAGACCACCGAGGCCCTCAAGGTCACCCTTGACCAGCTTTCCGCCAAACCCGTGGGCACCGAGAGCCATGAGGCTATCGCTCTGACCCATCTGCTGGCGGTGCGTACCGCCAGCACCACCGAGCACGGCATGCTCCGGGACGACGATGCGGTGTACACCGTGCACACCACCGCCGACCGTGAGTGGACGGTCTACGGTCTGCGCAGCTGGCAGCTGATTGGTGCGGGCAAGCTGGGCACCGATGATGCGGTGTTCTATCAGGTCACCTCCAACGACCTGCTGGGGGGCAATACCCTGGTCGCCGACGAGCAGATCGACCGCATCGACTACTGGCCCTACGGCCTGTCCACCTCCATGGACCGGGGCGGCCACTTCCATCTGGGCGACGTGCAGCTGCTGGGCTATGCCGACCAGTCCGCCTTTGAGGCCGACTATGCCGACTGCCGCAGCTACACCTCCGTGCTTGAGGCTACCCTGCGTGACATCGTGGTGGCTGAGGCCGTGGCGGTGAAGGACTACGCCTGGACCACCCCCAACACGGATCTGATCGGCCGTATCAAAGATGGCGTCGTTACCCAGACCTTTGCCGCCAACACGGCCCGCACCGGCCCCATCTACCAGAGGGGCAGCACCAACGTCAACGATCCTCTCATCCTGCTGTCCACCGAGGCCTTCCAGCAGATGGCGGCCGATGGGCAGATCGTCAACCGCACCTTCAACGGCATTGCCGCAGCCCCCGGTATGGACTGCGCCACCTTTGCATACAATGCCCTTTCCCGTGTGTCCGCCACCATGGCGTACACCAATATGTTCTACGAGCGTGACAACAGTCTGGTGCGTCTGGGCGACCTGGCGACCACCGACGATCAGCCCAAGTTCACCGACGGCGACATCATCAACTACAGTAGTGAGAATACCATGGATGAGGTCATTGCCGCCTATAAGCAGCTGAAAAAGGGCGACGCCCTCAACAAGTTCAAGCTGGACAGCACTGACGTGCACGCCATGCTGGTCTACGCCACCCCCGCCGACGATGCCACCGGCGTGGAGATCATCGAGCAGACCAGCAATGCCGACAGCGACACCACCAACAGCCGCATCCGCACCGTCACCTATGAGTCACTCTACGAGCAGGCGTACCTGCCCTACACCCTCAAGGAGTATACTCAGGGTCAGGTGCTGAATGCCAACGTCCAGCTGCTGGTGCTGCCCAACGACGGCTCCGACTGGACCCGGGGCGTGAGCACCGCCGCTGCGGCCTCCAACTACCGCATCATCAGCATGACCGCCACCGTCACCGACGACAGCGGGGAAGAGGTAGCCTCCGTCACCGAGTATGGCTGGCGCTCCCGCAATGAGCACCAGATCATGGACGTGACCGAGCTCAACGATGATCTGGCCATGCTGCCCGCGGGCGAGTACACCCTCACGCTGGACGTGGTCTCCGGCCCCAAGACCTCTGTGGGCGGCGCCACCCCCGTGGAGACCTTCACCCAGACCTTTACCGTGGACGCTCCCGAGCCCGATGAGCACATCACGGCTGACGCCGTGGCCCTCACCGGCACCGAGTCCACGCTGGCCGCCGGCAAGACTTACTACCTCGAAGGCAACGTGATCGCCACCGCCAACATCGAGGTTGCGGCGGGCGATGCCGTCACCCTGTGCCTCAACGGCTACACCCTCAAGGCCGACAGCGCTCTGTCCGGCAACTTCATCACCGTGTCTGAGGGTGCAACCCTGACCATCTGCGGCGGTTCCGCCGGCAACGGCACCATCCGAGGCTGCGGTACCCATGACGACGCCCTCAACCTGTGCGGCGTCCGCATCCTGGAGAACGGCACGGCCACGCTGGAAAGCGGCGTCATCACCGGCTTTAAACATGTGAGCTCCTCCGGCGGCGCAGTCTATCCTATTTTTGGCACCTTCACCATGAACGGTGGCCTCATCACCCGGAACAAGGGCGCCTATGGCGGCGGTGTGAGAGTGGGTACCAATGGCACCTTTATCATGAACGGCGGCGAAATCTCCGACAACTGCGCCACAAATGCCGGCGATGCCGTCCATGTGGGCGGCTCTGTGACCGTCAACGGCGGCACCATCTCCGATCACTCCGCCACCCCCTATGCCGTCTACGCCAACAGCACCGGCGTTGTGACGATCAACGGCGGCACTATTACCGGCAACGCCGGCAACGGTGTGTACTTTGGCAACACCGCAGGGGACGCCATTACCCTCAACGGCGGCACCATCGCCGGCAACAACACCGCCGGTACTGCGGGCCGGGGAGACCTGTACATTGGCAGCAGCGCAGTGGGCTCCGTCAGCGGCGCCACCCTTGGCACCTGGGCCAAGACCTCCTCCGTCGCTCCCACCCTCACCGTCAACTACGCCACCCTGGGCACCGACCCCGACGGTACCGACTGGATCACTCTGGCCGACGGCGTGGCCTGCACCCAGCAGGGCGATGTGTGGGTGGTGGGCGATGCGCCCGCCTGCGCCGAGCACGCCAACGCCACCATGCTGGGCAAGGGCACCAAGACTTTGGAGAGCGGCACCTACTATCTGGCTGCCGACGTGGAGGCCCTGAGCAACATCAAGGTCACCGGCGATGTCACCCTGTGCCTCAATAACCATACCCTTACCGCACCCACCTCCGGCGGCAGCTTCATCACCGTCAGTGCGGGCGCTGACCTGACCATCTGCGGCGGCGACGAGGGCACCGGCACCATCACCGGTCGGGATGGCGTCACTGCACAGGGCATTGCTGTGAGGGGCGAGAAGAGTAATGCGGCCACGCTGACTCTGGAGAGCGGCAAGATTACCAACTTTGCACATTCCGCAACCGGCGCCGGCGTGTACGTATATGGTACCAGTACGTTCAACATGAACGGCGGCTCCATTACCGGCAACACCTCTGCCACCAACGGCGGCGGTGTGTTTGTGAGTGGCGAAAAAGATTTTGGATATGGTACCTTTAACATGAACGGCGGTACGATCTCCGACAATGAGGCCTCCGGCAACGGCGGCGGTGTGTGTGCTAACCACGGCAGTGCGGTATGTGTTATGAACAATGGTAGCATTACCGGCAACACCGCAGGCGGCCTGGGCGGCGGCTTCTATACCAGACAGACCGTCGGCAATCTCGGTGAGCTCAGGAACATGACCATCACCGGCAACACCAGCACCGCTGAAAAGGGACATGACATCGGTTACGGCTTTACCACCAGCAGCTCCGGCACCGCTCTGGCCATTGGCGAGGGCAGTGAAATTGGCAATGTCTACCTGACCAATGAGGTCAATACCAGCTACTACGTGCCCTACGTGACCGTGGAGAATGCCAGCGTGGTGTCCGTCTCCGTCTTGGCCGGTAAGGAGGCTGCGGGCCTGCTGACCATCACCTCCGGTA
>JAZOBP010000213.1:0-5420 GCA_045596065.1 Lawsonibacter sp.
CCGCAGGTACGAAGAGCACCATCGACGGCTACACCGCCGGCTCCAATGCTCCTGAGGGCACTTATGTGATCTATGAGGGCAAGCTGGTTTCTTACATGAAGCCTGCCACCAGATATGCCTCCTATATCGCCTCGATTAATACCTATGAGGGTGAGGAGAGCGTGCTGATCGTCGGCGCAGTTGAAGATAAGGGCTTTATCCCCAACAACGAGAGCGAGGACCGCCTTGTGGAGTACAAGGGGATGAAGGAGGGTGACTTTGTCACCTATGTCAAGGCACAGGACATCTACGTCCTGGAGCGGGTCAACCCGGTCAAGGGCTATATCACCCGTGTTTCCCAGAAGGAAAAGAACGGTAAGCCCCTTGACGTGGTGACCATGAGCGGTACGGAGTTTATCGCCTTTGATGGCCCCAGTGAGGTAAACGGCAAGCTGTCCACCACGCTGGACAACCTGAATTTCAGAGAGCGCTATGAGCTCTATATCACCGATAACGATGAGTTTATTGGCTTTAAATCCACCGGCACGGTGGAGCTGTCCAACATTGTTTACGTGGTCGACAGCGGCAACGTAAATGAGAAGGACAGCTACGGCAAGCCCGTTGTCACCACCGTGGCTCGCTGTGTGGACATGGAAGGCAAGGAGCTGCGTGTGGTGCTGGGCGTGGAGAAGAACGGCAAGGTCTGCGGCAGCAACACCCAGCCTGCCGAAGGCTTCTACAGCATCACCGACAGTACCGACGGGGACGCCAGGAAGGAAGGCGTGCAGGTGCTGGAGCGCATGCCCTCCAACTACGACGGTCAGGGCGGCCTGTTTGTGGTCAAGACCACCACCGCAGACGGTTCCTTTGAGAGCACCGGCTGGACCTCCTTTAGCGGTACGGACGGTCTGGCTGTTTACGGCAAGAGCGGTGCCAAGTACATCATCGTGGAGGGCGACATTACCTCCGATACTCTGGATGTGACCGTTTCCACCAGTATTGCCGGCCTGTCCAAGGCCAATAGCTACGAGGTCCTGGTCAGCCGCGGTGAGGGCAACTCCGCCAACTACGTGGAGGTGATGGTCATCACCAACGTGTCGGCCAACGATATCGCCACCGGCGGCGGCACGCCCATCTATGTGACTCAGGAGCAGCTGGACGCCGCAGCCCAGACCACCGAGGGCTACTCCTACGAGGTGTTTAAGGCCATTGACGGTACCATGACCACCATCACCACCGAGGACGCTCTGACTCAGGCCAATCTGGGCTTCCAGCTGGCCCGACTGAACGATGAGGACATCCATGAGGTCACCCCTGCCGACCGCAACGACGGCAACCTGTTCAACGATGCCTACGTGCGTCAGAACCAGGGCTTTGAGGGCTGGATCTCCAACCGTGAGGTGAAGGCCTCCAACACCGGTAAGGCGCTGGATTGGAACTCCTCTGCCAACGCCAAGGTGATCGATGCCCGCTCTGAGGAGCAGGTACAGGAGGACAAGCTGGCCCGAATCGGCTCCATCGGTCAGCTGCTCACCCTGATGGAGAGTGACCCTACCGTGACGGTGATCACGGATATTTATGTCAAGGATCCCAGCTCCGGCAGCGACAGCGTTCAGGTCATCTATGTCAAGCAGGTGCTCCGCAATACCCCGGGTATGAAGAGCGTGCTCTATCTCCCTGAGGCTCCCATGGATGGCGGGGTGGATGTGAAGGCTTACCTGGTCAAAAACAAGGCCGGCGATGCCGACTACAGCCCCATTGAGGTCACCTTTGCTGCCTCTGACAATAAGAACACTGCCGGCTTCTTCTACTACAGCATCAATGCCGATGGTCAGCCCGTACTGGTTCGACTCCAGCCCAGCGCCACCGGTGCCGGCTATCCCGGTACCTTCGGTATGCATAACGGCATCACTGGTGTGGACGTGGACGCCATGACCGTTACGGTGGAGGACTCCTTTACCTCCTGCGGCTGTGACACCGTGTGTACCCACGCCAACGAGGCGGTCATCGGCCCGCTGCAGCTGACCAAGGACACCCCCATCTACGCTCAGGACGGCACCCTTATGACGCTGGCCCAGCTTGCTCAGCTGGTCACGGATAACGATGATAAGCTTATCCTGTTGGACTACTACTGTGCCGACGCCGTGCCCAATAAAGAGACTCCTGTGGATAATACCCCTGAGGTTATCTTCGTCTCCGGCATGGTGCAGCAGCTGCCTCCCCACGAGCACAACTGCGGTCACACCCATGCGGTTGTGGACGGAGACTGGATCCCCTTTAGCAAGGTTCATGTTGTGGGCGACAACACCAACCTCCCCGGCGGCAAGTACTATCTGGATACGGACATTCTCCTGAATCCCAATACAAATACCGCCGGTCAGATCAACTTCGAAGGGGACAGCGTGTTCTGCCTCAACGGCCATACCATTACGGCCGGCACCAATCAGGCCAACATCTTCCGTACCGACGGCACTGTGACGGTGGACATCTGCGACTGTAAGGGTACCGGCAAGGTCACCGGCCATCAGGCCACCGGCACCACCCAGAGCGTGGGCATCGTGCGTAACGGCGCTACGGTGAACGTCTACGGTGGCACCTACACCGGCAACTCCGGCCGCAGCCTGTTCTATGTTGCCGACGGTGTGACCAAGCTCAATATTCTGGGCGGCACCTTCGAGAACAACGATACCGCCATTGACGTTTGTCTGGCTCAGGACAAGACCACCGCTGCCGGTGCCGCTCAGGTGCAGATGTATGACGAGGCGCCCGTGAGCGCTGTCACCTCCGGCGAGAGCAAATATTATCTGGCCTTTAACAGCAGCACGGACAAGTACGTTCTGCTTGACCAGCCCGGCGGCATCATCCCCCAGCCTCCCGTCACCACCGGCCACGTCCATAACTGCGACCACGGCCATGTCCTTACCGACGGTGAGTGGATTGATCTCAACACCAAGGTCACCCCGGGCACCAACACCGTCCTTGATGGTGGACGGTACTATCTGAGTGACGATCTGGTACTCAACTACGGCACTAATACTGCCGGTTACCTCGACTTCAAGGGCGACAGTGTCCTCTGCCTCAACGGCCACACCATTACGGCCGGCACCAAACAGGCCAACGTGTTCCGTCATCATAACGAAGCCAATAATATTGTGGTAGACATTTGCGACTGTAAGGGTACCGGCGAGGTCACCGGCCATCGGGCCACCGACACCACCAATAGCGTGTTTATTGCCCGCAAGAATAGCACCTACAACATCTACGGCGGTATCTACACCGGCAACTCCGGCAAGAGCCTGATCTACATTGCTGACGGCAATGTCAAGGTCAACATTCTGGGCGGTACCTTCTCCGCAAATTCCACCGAGACAGATGTTTACCTTGTCAAGGACGGCGCCACTGCCGGCACGGCTCAGGTGTCCCTGTACGGCGGCACGCCCACCACGGCCTCTACCGCAGCCCATGCATGGTACAAACTGGTTGCCAGCGGCAGTCAGTATATACTGCAGAAGCAGTAATCCCTGCAAACAGCATTATATGTAAGCAAAAGAGCACCCCATCCAAACGGATGGGGTGCTCTTTGCTTGTACACATTTATCCCATAAAAAGCAGCCTTGGCTCTCCCTTTGGGAGAGCTGTCACCGAAGGTGACTGAGAGGGGCTTGCAGACGGGTTTGAATGGTAATGTCAATTTGTTCGCACACACTGGAAAAATCCCTGTCAATATCTCGGTTGGAGAAGCGTAAAATCTCCAAGCCCAGGGCCGACAAAAATGCGGAGCGTTGTGCGTCGTATGCCAAACCATGAGGCTCATAATGCTGCGAACCATCTACTTCGATAACCAGATTTGCAGAAGCACAGTAAAAATCCACAATATAATTGCCGATGATCCGCTGTTTGTAGATCTTCACCGGGTATTTGCGGAGAAAAAGAAACCAGAGCTTGCGTTCATGAGGCGTCATCTCCCTGCGAAGCCGCCGGGCCTTTTCCAATTGGCTGTTATCTTTTGGCATGGTCATTGTCTGCCCTCTCCGTCCTCGCTCCGCTCGGCCACCTCTCCCATAGGGAGAGGCAAGAGACGCTTGCAGCCGTTTTTGTTAAGTTATTTGCCCATTGGATAGCTTATTACACCTTGCCGATGTCGGTGCGGAAGTGCATATCCTGCCAGGTGATGGGTCTGGCGGCCTCATAGGCCTTAGCGATGGCATCGGGCAGGCTGCTGCCGGTGGCGGTAACGCCCAGCACACGGCCGCCGGCGTTGACAAACTGGCCGGCGTCGTTGCGCTTGGTGCCGGCGTGGAATACGGTGGCCATCTTACCGGCCTCGTCCAGACCGGAGATGGGGTAGCCGCTCTGGTAGGACACGGGGTAGCCGCCGGAGGCCAGGACGATGCAGCAGGCCGCACCGGCCTTCCACTTGATGTCCACCTTGTCCAGCGTGCCGTTGACGCAGGCCTCAAAGATGTCCATGAGGTCGGTGTCCAGCATGGACAGGATGGGCTGGGCCTCCGGGTCGCCGAAGCGGGCGTTGTATTCCACCACACGGGGGCCATCCTTGGTGAGCATGAGGCCGAAGTAGATCACGCCCTTGAAGGGGCGGCCTTCGGCCTTAAGGGCATTGACCGTGGGCAGGAAGATGTTCTTCATGCAGAAGTCCGCCACCTCGGGGGTGTAGTTGGGGGAGGGGCAGAAGGCACCCATGCCGCCGGTGTTGGGGCCCTTGTTGCCGTCGTAGGCACGTTTGTGGTCCTGACTGGACAGCATGGGCACCAGATGCTCACCGTCACAGAAGGCAAGCACGGTGACCTCGGGGCCGACCATGCACTCCTCAATGACAACGGTGGAGCCGGAGGCACCAAACTTTTTGTCCTCCATCATCTCACGCACGGCCTGCTCGGCTTCCTCCACCGCAGCGGCAACCACCACGCCCTTGCCCAGAGCCAGACCGTCGGCCTTGACCACGATGGGCGCACCCTGTGCACGGATGTAGGACAGAGCCTTATCAAGGTCTGTAAAGGTCTCGTACCTGGCGGTGGGGATGTGGTACTTTTTCATCAGTTCCTTGGAAAAGGCCTTGCTGGCCTCGATGATGGCGGCGTTGGCCCGGGGACCGAAGGCGGGGATGCCTGCCGCCTCCAGAGCGTCCACCATGCCCAAAGCCAGAGGATCGTCCGGGGCCACCATGACAAAGTCCATGGCATTCTCTTTGGCCCACTTGACCATAGCCTCTACATCGGTGGCCTTGATGGGCACGCAGGTGGCAACCTCGGCGATGCCGGCGTTGCCGGGGGCGCAGAACAGCTGGGTCACCCGGGGGGACTGAGCCAGCTTCCAGCAGATGGCGTGCTCACGGCCGCCGGAACCCACAACTAGTACTTTCATAAATTAACCTCGCTTCGCAGAATTCGCCAAAAAGTCGGATCGTAGCCATGTCGTTCTGT
>JAZOBP010000214.1:0-16120 GCA_045596065.1 Lawsonibacter sp.
ATTGGTGATAGTCAGCTTCACGGGCTTGACAACCGCCATGACCCGCTGTGCGGTCTCATTCAGATCTTCCCGGAGGCAGAACTCCAAAAATGCATAGGGGATGGTATTGGGACTCTTGGCAACACCCACACGGTCGCAGAAATTACGGATGGACTTGGGGGTATAGCCCCGGCGGCGCAGACCGCAGAGGGTAGGCATCCGGGGATCGTCCCAGCCGGATACGTAGCCGTTTTCCACCAAAGCTCTCAGCTTGCGCTTGCTGAGCACGGTGTGGTCGATGCCCAGTCGGGCAAACTCGATCTGACGGGGCTTGCTGGGGACATCGGTGTTCTCAATGACCCAGTTGTACAGGGGGCGGTGATCCTCATACTCCAGAGAGCACAGGGAGTGGGTGATCCCCTCCAGCGCATCCTGAATGGGGTGGGCAAAGTCGTACATGGGGAAGATACACCACTTGGTGCCCTGACGGTGATGCTCGATGTAGCGGATGCGGTAAATCACCGGATCACGCATATTGAAATTGCCGCTGGCCAGATCGATCTTGGCACGCAGGGTCTTGGAGCCTTCGGGGAACTCGCCCTTGCGCATACGCTCAAACAGATCGAGGGACTCCTCGATGGGGCGGTCACGCCAGGGAGAGCGGGCGGGGGTACCGATGTCACCACGGTACTCCTTGAACTGCTCAGGGGTCAGCTCGCACACATAGGCCAGACCCTTCTTGATCAGGCCCACGGCCAGCTCGTAGGTTTTCTCGAAGTAGTCGCTGCCGTAGAAGAAGCGGTCACCCCAGTCAAAGCCAAGCCAATGAATGTCCTCCTGAATGGCATCCACAAACTCGGTGTCCTCTTTGGCGGGGTTGGTGTCATCCATACGCAGGTTGCAGATGCCGCCAAACTTCTCAGCGGAGCCGAAGTCAATGATCAGAGCCTTGCAGTGGCCGATGTGGAGGTAGCCGTTGGGCTCGGGCGGGAAGCGGGTGTGCACCTGCATACCCTCACAGCGTCCGCCGGGGGCCAGATCCTCCTTGATGAACTCGTGGATAAAGTTTTGGCTGACCACTTCGCCTTCCGGGGCGGTGGTGATATTGCGTTCTTCAGCCATATGAAAAACCTCCTATCCCGTGTGGGAAAAGTACATATATTGCAACTCCAATATTTTACACCATAACAGGGTAAAAAAGCAAGGTTTTCTTACAGCGGGACTGCATATCCTATTTTTGCACCCAACACTTGCCAAGCGGTCCAAAACAGTATAAAATTAATAGCAGAAAACGAAGTGGAGGGCGCTATGGGAACTAAAATCATCATTGTCGGCGGCGGTCCTGCCGGTTTGGCCGCAGCCATTGCCGCCCGAAGCCGGGGCAAAGAAGTACTGGTCATCTCCAATCCTGCCCAAAGCAGTCCCCTTGCCAAGGCGCCCCGGGTGGATAACTACCCCGGTCTGCCCGGCCTGACCGGGCTGGAGCTGCTGCAGACGCTGGAAAGCCACGCCCGGGACATGGGTGCGCAGATCGTGGTGGGACGGGTCAACGCCATCATGGCGTGGAACGGCTTTTCCCTCACTGTGGGCAGCGATGTGTATCAGGCGGATGCTCTGGTCATGGCACCCGGTGTGGTGCAGGCAGCGGCCTATCCCGGGGAGGAGGAGTATCTTGGCCGGGGCGTGAGCTACTGTGCTACCTGTGACGGGATGCTTTACCGGGGGCGGCGGGTGCTGGTCATCGGCCGTACCGGGCAGGCCTACGAGGAGGCTAACTATCTGCAGTCCATCGGATGCGAGGTGACCTATACGGACAGGTCCCGCCCTGAAAAACTGGATGAACGGGTGGACTTTCTGGCTCTGGGACCGATTGAAATCACAGGAGAACAGACCGTCAAAACCGTGCGCATCAGCGGTGAGGAGCATCCCTTTGACGGAGTATTTATCCTGCGTCAGGCGGTGGCTCCCAACCACCTGCTGCCCGGACTGGAGGTGGCCGATGGAGTTATCGTGACCGACCAGGGCATGGCCACCAACCTGCCCGGCGTATATGCTGCCGGCGACTGTACCGGCAAACCCTATCAGGTAGCCAAAGCGGTAGGCGAGGGCCTTGTGGCCGGAGAGCATGCG
The DNA here is from genome assembly GCA_045596065.1 of Lawsonibacter sp. Lineage (GTDB taxonomy): Bacteria > Bacillota > Clostridia > Oscillospirales > Oscillospiraceae > Lawsonibacter. The sequence goes on from JAZOBP010000214.1 coordinate 2,110, forward strand.
GCAGAATATCTGGAACAAAAGAATTAAAACAGGAGGAAACAAATATGACAGTACATTTCAACAAAGAGGGCTTTGACAAGGCGCTGGCCTCCGGTCAGCTGCTCATGGTGGACTTTTGGGCCGACTGGTGCGGCCCCTGCAAGATGCTGGGCCCTGTGATCGAGGGGTTGGGCGATGAGTACGAGGGGAAGGCCATCGTGGGTAAGATCAATGTGGATGAGGAGCAGGAGCTGGCCATCCGCTACGGGGTCATGTCCATCCCCACGGTGATTTTCTTCAAGGACGGCAAGGAGCTTGAGCGCAAGGTGGGCGTGATGCCTGCCGACGTATTCACCGCCGTGCTGGAGGCAAATCTGTAAGCAAAAAAAGCACCCGATGTGCATTTGCAAGGCACATCGGGTACTTTTATGCTTTTTTATACTTCCGGAGGAGCTGCTCCAGAGCGCAGGCGGCCAGCAGAAATACACAGGGCATCAAGAAATAGCGGTAACGCACCTGTACCTCCACGATAAGGTGTACGGCATAGTAGCCGCAAAGCAGCAGGGTAAGGAGCATAGGGGCCGGGGAGGGGGCCTTTTCTTTGAGACGGCGTATCAATGCATACAGAGCAAGGGCAAAGGCCAGCAGGTAGACCCCCTTGTCCAGATTGCCAAGCAGCAGCTGGGTGGAGTTCCACGACAGGGGGAGCGGCGCTGCCGTGGCCTCCGGGTCGTGGTGGCCGAAGCCCCAGTATAGATCCTCGTTGCCGGCCCACATGGCGGCACTCTTTCGCCATGCAAGTCCGGCCAGCCGGACAGGGCCGACGCTCAGACGCTCCAAAACCGCTTGGGTCATGGCCTCGTCTGCCTCCACCTGGGTGAGGGAGGGGTCAAGATAGGTCTCGTAGTCTGTCTCGTTCCAATGGCCGCTGCTGTCCTCGTTGAGACCCACCACAAACTTCCACATAGGCTGATTGTTAACAAGACCCTGAGGGTTAATACCCGACCACACGATGATGCCGGAGAGCAGTGCCCCCAGCAGGATGTAGCTCGCAGCGGCGCTCACTCCGGACAGCAGCCAGCGCACACAGCCGCTCCTGAGCCAGCAGACCACGCTCCAAATACCGGCGGCCAGCAGCAGGATGACACCGATGGGCCGCATGGCGTTGCCCAGAGCGATCAGGGCGCCTGCACCAAGCCAGCGGGGCAGGGAGGGCAGGTCGGCACGCAGGAGCAGGTAGACGGCGCAGTAAAACAAAAACACGGACAGATGCTGGTTGGTCAGCACTCCGGCCAGAAACAGAGGGGCGGGGTACAGGGCATAGAGCAGGCCGGCTGTCATGGCGGCCCGGGGAGAGACAAGTCTGCGGGCAATGAGATAGACCATGAGGTTGGTGCCGGCCAGACAGGCGGCGTTGAGCAGCTGCAGGGGCAGCAGGCTCTGACCAAACAGTTTGATGATCAGAGCCTCATAGGCGGTAAAGGCCGACTGATAGGCCCAATTAAAAAAGTAGACGTTGTCCAGATAGGAGCGGTCGCCCCGGGCCAGCTGACCGGCGGCGGTGTACATGGTGTTAAAGTCCTGCACAGGCTGGCTGTTCAGCCATAAAATAAAGCAGAGGGCAAGGGCAAAGCGCAGCAAAAACAGATATGCGCCAAAGCCCTTTACGGGCTTGAGACAGCGCAGGCACAGCCATAGCAGCCCGATGCCCACAGCAAGCCCTCCAAGGGCTGCAAGGGGCTGCTGATGGGGCAGTGCCAGAAGATTTTGCAGCAGGATGACAAGGCAGAACAGCACGGCACACCCGGTACAGAACCGGTCTGCGATGTGCCCTGTTTTTTGAAGCATGGTCATCCCTCCCAAAATCATTTATACCAGTATACCACGCCCGGCCCCTGGGAGCAAATAAAATCATAAAAGACGGCAGGAATGCGTAACCATAAAGCAAGGGGGAGTCCGTATGTCAACGCTGGAGAATGTAAAGCAGCACCTGACCGACCTTGCCTGTGCCGGTGCTGCCAAGGCAAAAAAGCTGTCCGTTGCCGCACGCATCAAGGCAGACAGCATGGCCCAACAGGATACCATCCGCAAAAGCTATCTGGAGCTGGGCAAGCTCTGGTACAGCCGCAACAGCACACAGCCCAAAGAGCCCTACGCCGCCCTGTGTACCCGCATTGCCCGTGCACAGGCGGCCATCCGGGCCAACCGGGAAAAGCTGAAAAAACTCAAAGAGGACGATGTGTAAAACAACCTGCCCGGAGCAAAAATTTGCTCCGGGTCTTTTCTTTTGCCGGGAGTGTGCTACAATATGGAGGAACAGACCGCCTGCGGGCGGCAGAGAGCGAGGGGCTAACATGGATTGGAACACACTATACGCAAAGCTGGACGGGCTTTTTGACCGGAATGCCTGTATGCAGGTGGTACGGGACATCTGGGCCAATGACCGGTGGTTTTCCTTTGATAAATTTGAACTGACCGCCCGATTCTGCGAGGAATATCTGCGTCAGGCGGGTCTTGCGCAAATCGAGCTGCTGCCTCTGAAGGCAGACGGTGAGACGAAGTACTATGACTGGAAGGTCGCCAAGGCGTGGAACGCACGGTCTGCACGGCTGTGCTACGCCGACGGGGAGGAGATCGCCGACTACAGCAAGATGCCCTGCAGCCTTTGCGGTCGCTCGCCCTCCACCCCACCGGAAGGCGTGGAAGCTGAGGTGGTCATCCCCGATAGGGACGACCCCGACCGGGAACGGTATCGGGGTAAGGTGCTGCTGGTCAGTGAGGCCGAACGCAGCTGGGTGCCCTTTGCCCACGAGGTGGGTGCGGTGGGCATCCTCAGCGACTTTATCCCCCTGTCCTCTGCCCGTCCCAGCCGGGAGAGCCTCTATGACGATGTAAGCTGGCGGGGCGTGTCCCCCGACCCCAAGTATACCGCATTCGCCTTCCACCTTACCGCCCGTCAGGCGGATCGGATGCGCTCGCAGCTTCAGCAGGGCCCCGTTCGGGTCTGGGCTCAGGTGGACGCCAACTGTTACGACGGTGTGGTTTACACCGTCTCCGCTGCTCTGGAGGGTACAGACCCCGAGGCTCCGGAGATCCTGCTCTACGGACATCTCTACGAGCCGGGTGCCAATGACAATGCCTCCGGTGCCGCCGCTATCCTGAGTCTGGCCAAAACCCTTGCCGGTGCGGTGGCCTGCGGTAAGCTGCCCCGGCCGAAGCGTACCATTCGCTTCGTGGTGGGCTATGAGTGTACCGGCTCCATGGGTTACATGGCGGCCCACCGGGATCGCCCTGCGCTGTGCGGCTTTGCAGCCGACATGATCGGAGCGGAGGCCGGGGAGAATGCGGTCATGAGTCTGCGCTACGATCCCCTGTCCCACTGGTCTTATGTGGACGGCGCGCTGTATGCCCTGAGCGGTATCGCGCAGCACCACGCCGGACAGGACATACCCTATAACCACGCATCCTTCTCCATCGGGACGGACAACATCATCACCGCACCGGAATTTGGCTGCCCCACAGTGGCTATGGTGGCCGTTCCGGCCCTAAGCTATCACTCCTCCCACGATTCCCCGGAGACGGTGGAGCCCGATACCCTCAAGCGCAACGCCCTCATTATGGGTACCTATGCGTGGGGCTTTGCCACCGCCGACAAGGACACCTGTGCTTATCTGGCACAGGCCATCCGGGATCGTGTGCAGCTGGATATTACCCCTGATATTCATCCCCGTCGGCAGCGTTTGCTGACCGATGTGACCGATGCGGCTGTCCACTCCCTGCGCCGCATCTGTCCGGAGTGGGATGCCCCTGCTGCGCAGATCTATACCGAGCCTGCCCCAGACTATGTAAAGCCGGAACACCTGCGTGTTCCCAAGCGGCTGGTGGAGGGTGCCTTGAACTTCCGGGGCGAGCGAAACGGCCGGGTCTTTGCGGCGGCGTGGAGCGGGGAAATGAACATCCCTGTGTTCTGGATCGACGGCAAGCGCACCCTGTGGCAGGTGGCCTATCTTTCCGCCGTGGAAAAGGGCAAATGCACCGATGAGGAGATACGGGAGGAGCTGGAATTTCTTACCGACTACTTTGAGTGCATGGCCGAGAACAATTATTTGACGTGGAACTAAAACACAAAAAAGTCCGTCCCCATCGGGGCGGGCTTTTTGCTTATAGAACGCCAAAGTGCAGGGCCATCATCTGCAGCTCGGCAAGCTCCACACCGGGCTGAGGTGCGAGTTGATCCGGGTCGGGCTCCTGCGCAGCGTAGCTTACGACCCAACAGCCGCCCCGGTCAGTGTCCGGGTAGATGCAGCATCCGGCCTCCGGGCCGGTCAGACAGGTGACCTCCTGCTCCGCTTTTTGCCAGCCCTCGTCCTGCAGTCGCCGGACGAGGGTATCTTCGGTTTCGTTTGACCACGTCACCAACAGGTAGGAGCCGGTGTCGTAGCGGGAGACCCAGTGATCCGCCTGACCGTCCTGCGCCTGCTTCCATGTGTTGTCCAGAACGTACAGGTACCACCCATCCCCGTCATGGCGGTAGCCGATGTCGCTGCGGTAATAGGTGTTCATCCAGATAGCGTAGGGTGGGTCAATATCTGTGAGGCCATATTCCTTTACGTACCAGTCGTGCAGGGCCTTTTCGTAGTCATTGAGTCCCATGAGGAAGTCGAATCCATCGTTGATAGGCTCGTCGGACAAAATGCGGCAGCGCCCGTCGGTATACCGCTGTACCACCACGTTCCGGGCGGGGTATAGGCCGATCCACCAGCCGTCCTGCTTATGGACTCCGCCGGCATAGGAGTAGTGATCGGGGTCTTGGGGCAGATCCAGCTTGATGTCTACACCGTAGGCCCATGCCTCCAGCAGGCTGCCATCCTCCGTCAGACCGGCAAGCTGGCCGTTGCGGTGGAGGAAGGTGCGTCGGGTCTCGGCCACGGGAGCGGTATAGGTGCCCGTGGTATAGGTGCCCGTTTCGTCAACGGTGAATATGGTATAGCTCTCCGACTCCAGCGTGTCCATGATGTGTGCCACGTACCCCTCCACATCGGGATAGATGTGGTTCTGAGCGACAAAGTCCACATGAAAGCTGTAGTAGCCGCTGCCGCTATCCAGTCGGAATTCTGCTATGGTGGGTACGCCGGAGAAGTTTTGACGGGTCAGGGGCAGCACGCACAGGCCGTTTTCGTCTGAGGTCAGGTTATAGCTGGCCTCCACGTCCTTCGACGTTTCGTGCAGAACAAAGTCGTGGTTGGGCAGGGTGGTCTGTAGGCGGAGCTCGCCCTGAGCGTGGACGGAGCCGGCGTTGATGGACGGGTAGCTGTTCTCGTCCTTGGGATACCATACGGGATAGATGGTGTGGACGAAGCTGTCCCGGCAGGTGACGGTGACAGAGGTCAGCACATCGGGCTCCAGCTTCATCAGCCAGCGGATGAAAGAGCGCGGCTCGATATCCGAGCGGTTGTGATAGCCGAAGGCCAGATAGAGCTCGCCGTTTTTCTGCTGCATGAGGTAGCAGAATACGGGGTTGCCGCCCGCATCTTTGGTCTCCAGATACCATGTGGTTTGATTCTCACGGCGCAGCTTGACGCTGTCAACGCTGCCTGCCCAGCCAAGGGGAGGCAGCAGGGCGTCAAAATTCTCCTCCGTCAGCACAACCGTCTGGCCAAAATGGGCGTACCTCCTCTGACCTTCAGATGCCTCCTCTATGGCGCCGTACTCGTTGATGGAGAAATGCACCCTGTCCGGGTCCAGTACGTAGGAGAGCATGGGATTGCTGTAGGTCAGCTCGCTGACCCGATAGGTGTTGCCGAAGGGATAAGGGTAGGTGGGCCTTTTGGGGTTGAGGGCGCACAGCAGCACCACCAGCACGCACAGAACTCCGGCGGCCAGCGTGACCCAGAGACGGGGTTTTTTCCAGCGCAGGGTGTTGAGGATACGGGGGCGCACCTCGCTTTCACTGAAGGCCAGAGGGCTGGGGGCAGGCATACGGCGGTTGGCGGCAAAAGACAGCAGGGCTGTGCTGTACACCCGGCGGTCGCCCTCCCGGTGGGACAGCACCCACTCGTCACAGCTCATCTCCATGTCCCGGCTCATAAGGTGGAAAGCAAGCCAGCACAGGGGGTTGAACCAGTGCAGGGTGAGCAGCAGAAAGGCGAGTGGCTTGATGATGTGATCGCCCCGGCACAGGTGGTGGTTTTCGTGGGCCAGAACGTAGCGGCTGGTTTCCCCGTCAAGGCCAAAGGGGATGTAGATGCGGGGACGGAAAAAGCCGAGGATAAAGGGCGAGGATACTTGATCACACTGCCACACCCGGCCCTCCATGTGCACGGCACAGGCAAGCCTCCGGCGCAGGCGCACATAGCTGACCACGCTGTAGACCAAAAGCACGGCCATGCCAATGAGCCACAGGACGGACAGGATATCCATAACAGACGGGCTGGTTGGCGTCGGGGCAATGGCAGGGGGTAAGTCTGGCGTGGAGAGGGAGGCGTCCGGTGGAGGGGCAACGGGTGTTGTCTGTGGAGCGGTTGGTGCGGCAGGTGTGGGCCGAGGCACATATTGGATGGTGCCCTGCGTCGTGATAGGGGCATCCACCGCACCCATGAGAGAAACCGGGGCGGACAGAGACACCGGGCAGGCCAGACGGAAGGCCACCACCAGCCACAGCAGATACCGCCACCGGGCCGGTGTACGGCGCAGGGCAAGGCGGATGGCCAGCACGGCGGCAATGACCAGCGAGCCGGTAAGTGTCATGTCCAAAATCACAGGAAAAACCTGCTGAGAGAAAATAGAGAGCACGCTCACACCTCCTTGTGTTGGTCAATGAGCTCCTTCAGCTGGGCAGCCTCCTGCTCTGAGATGGTTCTGCCACCCAGAAAGGCGGCAAGAAAGCCGGGCAGAGAGCCATGGAAGGTGTGCTCCACAAAGTGCTCGCTGGCGTAGGCCTGCACCTGATCCCGGGGGATGAGAGCGCAGACGGTGGAATCGTTGTTTTGGGCAAAGCCACGCTCACACAGGCGCTTGAGCATGGTGTAGGTGGTGGACTTTTTCCAGCCCAGCTCCTGCTGGCACAGCTCCACCAGTGTGCGTGAGGACAGGGGCTGGTTGTCCCAAATGATGCTCATAAAGCGATAATCGCTTTCACACAGCTTCAGATCGTCCATAGAAATACCTCCTCTCAGTGCTGGTCTATAATTGTAGACTGTACCTATAGTCTATATCTGTAGACCGAACTTGTCAAGAGGGAAAAACAAAAAATGTCCTGCCCGGAGGCAGGACAATTAATTACATGGTGTGATAGATAGGGGCAAGGGCGTCGTGAATGGCCTTGTAGCGGGGGAAGAGGCGGTCATACACGGACACATTCTCAGGGATGGGATGGGTGATGCTGTCCAGCTGCACGCACACCTCAGCGGCCTGAGCGTAGCTGTCAAACCAGCCGATGCCCACACCGGCCAGCATGGCGCTGCCGAAGGAGGAATCATCCACCTTGGCCTTTTCCATGGTCAGGCCCAGTACATCGGCTACGATCTGCCGCCACAGCTCGCCCTTGGCGCCGCCGCCAATGATGCGTACCCGGCGCATGGTGACGCCCAGCGTATTAAGGGTGTCCAGACAGTCACGCAGACTGAAGGCAACGCCCTCCAGCGTGGCCCGGGTAAAATGGGCGGTGGTGTGGGCGGCGCTGATGCCCGTATAGCTGCCCTTGAGATCGGGGTCGTTGTAGGGGGTAAGCTCACCGTTGAGGTAGGGGTGGAACATCAGTCCATCGCTGCCGGCCGGGATATGGGCGGCAGGGACATTCAGCTGGGCAAAGGGCTCCTTGCCGACGGTGTCCCGATACCAGCGGTAGCTGTTGGCGCAGCTGGCAGTACCTGTGCCGGGGTACCACAGGCCGGGGACTACATGGCGGTAATTGAATAAAAAGGGACTTTCCAGACGGCGGTCGGTGATGACGCAGATGCGGCCGGCGGTGGCAAGCTTTACCGTGGCGTGACCGGGCTCTACGCTGCCGGCGGCCAGCACCTCCATCACCGTGTCCGTGGTGCCTGCCAGCACCTGTGTGCCGGGGGCAAGGCCGAACGCTTCGGCGGCAGAGGGGGTGACAGTGCCGACAAGGTCAGAGGGGGCACACAGCCGGGGCAGCCATTCCGGCCGGATCCTGCCCAGCTGACACAGCTGCTCGGACCAGCATTCCCGAGTCACATCGTAGAACATGGAGCCGGCGGCATCGATGGTGTCGGTGGCCAGCTCTCCCGTGAGCCGATAGCGCAGGTAGTCCTTGGCGAACAGGATATGGCGTACTCTGGCCCAGCTGTCCGGCTCGGACTCACGCAGCCACATGAGCTGAGGCAGAGTCCAGACGGTGGAGGGCGTGTTCAGAGTCTGGGTGCGGATGAGATCAAGGTGACCGGCCTTCAGCTGCTCCACCTGTGTCCGGCTGCGCTGATCGGTCCAGAGAATGGCAGGTCGGATGACCTGTCCCTCGGCGTCCAGCAGCACAGCGGTGTGGGTGGCGGCGTCGGGGGCCAGAGCCTTGATCTGCCCGGCCTCCACACCGGTCTGGGCCAGCAGGTCCTTCAGGGCGGCGGCAAAGGCACGGCACCAGTCCTCCGGGTCCTGCTCGCACCAGCCCACACTGGGGTAGGCGGTGGGATACTCGCAGCCGGCAGTGCCGGCGATGGCTCCCGTGCGGGACAGCAAAGTCAGCTTGACAGAGCCGCTGCCGATGTCAACGCCCAGTACGTATTCGTTCATCTTGTGTCCTCCTTAAAAAAGGGGATGGGACTTACTGCTGCAGCACCCACTCGTGCTCGGGGTCGTTGGTGCGGTGGACGCCCTGAATGTCGCCGGCCATGAGCCAGAGGATATACATCTTGTAGCCGGGGGCGGTCTCGGTCAGGTGGTAGCCGCGGGGGAACTCGGTGAGATCATTGTTCTTCACCCGGTAGGCTACGTCAATGTCACCGTCGGCGGTGTACAGGGCCTGGAAGCCAAAGCCCTGCTCCTTATCAAACAGGAAGTAATAGATCTCCTCGGCGATGCACTCGGCAGGCATGTTGTCCTCGTCGTGCTTGTGGCCGGGGAAGCCGGCCCAGTTGCCCGGCTCCACAAAGGACTCGCCCACAGTCAGATAGTCGGCGTTGGTCTCGGTGTCGATGAGGCTGTGGAAGTCACGCTTCCAGGGTTCTGCGCCCAGAGTCATAATCTTGACCTCTTCGGGCTTCTTCCACTGAGGGGCAGAGACCTTGTCGGTGGGGGTGTCAATGACGCCGATTATCACATGGTCACAGCCGGTAAAGGTAACGGTGCTGCTGCAGGGGACATAGACCGTGTGAGCGGGGCCGTCAAACACATTTTGTCGGCTGCCTACACCCTTCCAATCCAAATCGCCCACCTTTACGTCGGCGTGGCCTGACATAAACACAAAGGCGTACTCCTTGTCCTCGGTGTGGAGGGTGACGGTGTCACCGGCGTTGAGCTCAATGATGCCAAACTCCAGACGCTTGCAGGAGCACTCGCCCATCCGGCACAGCTTGGTATAGCCGATGGTGGGGATGTAGGTCTTTTTGTAATTGTAGCTCATAATAAAACCTCCGTAATATGATGGATCACAGACTCCCAGTCGCCGACGATGCCGTAGTCGGCATAGTCAAAGATGGGGGCCTTGGGGTCGGTGTTGATGGCAATCACAGCGCCTGCGCCGGACATACCGGCAAGGTGCTGGACCGCACCGCTGATGCCCACGGCGATGTAAAGATCGGGGCAGACGGTGACCCCCGTCATGCCAACCTGACAGCGGTAGGGTGCGTAGCCGGCGTCCACGGCGCTGCGGGAGGCGGCAACGGCAGCACCCAGCCGTTGGGCAAGTGTCTCCAGCCGGGCAAAGCCCTCCGCACTGCCGATGCCCAGACCGCCGGCAAGGACGATCTTGGCCTGATTCAGGGGGATGCCGCTATCAAAATGTGCAAAGGATATTAACTTTACATTGGCGGATATATCAGGTGTTTCCTCGGTGTATTGAGGGCGGGCGCAGGGAGCGGAGACAGCGGGGAAGGTGCCGGGACGGACGGTGGCCAATTGGATGGGGCTGGTGGTACGGATGTCTGCCATGAGGCTGTTGCCAAAGGCAGGACGGGTCTGAATCAGACCCTGTCCGTCCAGCGCAAGGTCGGTGCAGTCGGCGGTAAGACCGCTGTTTAGAAGTCGGGCCAAAATGGGCATGATGCCGCGCATACGGACGGTGGCAGGAGCCAGAACCATGCGGCTTCCCCAGCGGATGATTTGACTGCTGAGCCAGCGGGCCAGAGCAAGGTCGTCCTCACAGGCAAAGTCCGCAGGCAGGGTGTGGATAAGAACTGCGCCGTATTGGGCAGCCAGTTTTTTTTCGCAGTAGGGACACAGCACCCGCACAGGACTGCCTTTGGCAAGAAGAACAGCTTTGGACAAAAGCCCGGTGTCCAGACCAAAGGGACACAGCACAAGCATAGAGGTCATTTGAGCACCTCCCGGCACAGCTCAAGCAAATGTGCAGCACCCGCTTGAATATCCTGTTCCCGGGTACAGCTGCGCAGACCGGGGAACTTGGCACTCATGGCTTCCACTCGGGTCAAGGAGCCGGCAAGACCGCATTGGGCCGGGTCAAGACCCAGCATCCGGGCATCCAGCACCTCTACGGGGATGTCTCTGGCCCTGCGTCTGGCCATAAGGCTGGGCAGACGCAGGGGGTAGGCATACTCGCATACACTGACTACCCCGGGCAGGGGCATGAGCAGCCGGACGCTGCCATGTTCCAGCCGTCGGTGTACCTCCAGACCGTCCGGGAGGGCGGTGAGGTGATCGGCATTGGTAATGCAGAGGAGGCCCAGCTCGGCGGCCAGCATACCGGGTACCTGCCCGGTTTCGCCGTCAATGGCCCTCCGTCCGCACAGTACAAGATCGAAGGGGCCAAGGAGCCGGACGGCGGCGCTGAGCGCAGCGGCGGTGGCGTAGGTGTCCGCACCCGCCATAGCCGGGTCGGTGACCAGCACTGCCCGGTGAGCACCCCGGGCCAACAGCTCACGCAGCAGCTCATCCAGACGGGGCGGGCCCATAGTGAGCACGCACACCTGTCCCTCCGGGCCGCACAGACGCAAAGCGGCTTCCAGGGCAGACTCGTCGGCAATATTCCATTGCAGTACGGCCCCGTCCCGCTTCAGTCGGAACTGTCCGTCCACCTCTACCTGAGAGGAGGCGGGCACGGCCTTCATACATACAAGGATGCGCATGGCAGTCCTCCTTGGCAAAATCAGTCGGCCAGAGCGGTGTAGATGTCCACCAGTGTGCAGTCGGCAGGAACAGCCTGACTCAGACACAGATAGGACTGAGGATTGGCGGTGAGCAGGGTGCGGCTTTCGGTGCGCAGCAGGTCGGACCAACGGCCGCCTGCCACCTTGGTGGTGATGGCGGGCATGTAGGCCAGAGCCACGGCACTGCCGCAGGACTTGGCCAGACGCTCCGTATTGAACATCTCGCACAGCTCATAGCCGGCAGCGGCACCCAGCGTGCGGATGGGCTCAAACTCGTGGAAGGTGCGGGCCAGACGGTCATCGTCATGGCAGGCGGCCAGCACGCCGTTGGCAGCCTTGGCGGTCAGCTTGCCGGATTGATACAGCTCAGCCACAAAGGCGGTGGCGGTGACCACGTCGGCCTTGACCTCACAGCCCCACTGGGGATACTGCTGCTTCATGATCTCGGCATCGTAACTGTCCAGCACCACCACGGTGGGCAGACCGGCGGCGTTGATGGCGTCGGCACAGATGCGGGCCTGCTGGGTGACCTCGTCCACATAGCCGGCCAGATCGGCCAGCATGGTGCCGGAGGCGGGCTCGTTGGCCAGCACCTTGGCGCTGACCCCGGCCTTGGCCAGCAGCCTGAGCAGGCTCTGGGCCATCTGAGGAGTTTTGCAGGCGGCGACCTCACCCACATATACCAGCACGTCGGTGCCGTCCTGAGCAAAGGAGGGCTTTTCCGTGCCGTAGATGTTGCCGGTGCGGTCGATGTTGTCCATAAGGGCCATGACAGCATCGGGGGCCAGATCGTTGACCACGGCCTCGGTGCGGGCCTCACGGATGTAGACGGGAGGCTGGTAGCCGGTGGCGCAGTCGTTGACGCAGGCGTCACACAGCAGGCACTCGTACATGGTCTGGGCCATGTCCTTATCAAAGGTCTCGGCGCCCTTGTTGACCATACTCAGCACCAGACCCTTGGCACGGGGGGTGTTGATCTCTTTGCCGGTCTGCAGCTGAACGGGGCACAGGTGGCGGCACATAAAACAGTAGCGGCACTTCTCAGCGTGACGCATGGCATTCTGACTGATCATGTTGATTACCTCCTCTTACAGACCCAGCTTGTAGGGGTTCATAATTCCGTTGGGATCCAAAGTTTTCTTAATGCCCTCCATGACCTGGAAGGCGGGGCCGTACTGCTCCTTCATCAGGCGGGACAGCTTCAGACCGATGCCGTGGTGGTCGTTGATGACGCCGCCGTGCTCCATGGCCGCACGCACACCGGCGTTCCAGATCTGGTTGTGCAGGCGCAGGGCCTCCTCCTTGTCCTGAGGGGGATTGTCCATGATGAAGCGATCGTAGATCATAGTGCCCCAGCCGTACCAGTGCGAGCAGTGGGCAATAAAGCGCACACCGGGGAAGTTGTCCTCAATGGCATGCTTCATGGCCCAGTAGATCTCTTCGATGTGGCCAAAGTCTGCCACCGTGTCCATAGTGCCGAACATCTGGGGAATGTCCATGATGTGGTCGGGGTAGAAGAAGGTGATGCGGTTTTCAAACCATTTTTCGCCGTACTCGGCGCCCAGATCCTCGGCGCCGTACTTGGCGCAGATCTCCTGCACGATCTCCATCTCGATGTCCACGATGCGCTCGATGCCCTCCAGAGAGAGGTTCATAAAGGCACCCTTCTTGGCAAAGCCGATGACCTTCTTGATGATAGATACCGTCTCCGCCTCGTCAAACAGACGCATGATGGAGGGCTGGCACTTCTGCATAATGTCACGGCCTGCGTCCAGACCGGCCTTCATGCTGGGGAAGAGGAAGGCACGGTGCTTGCGGCACTCGGGCTGTTCAAACAGGCGGAAGGTAGCCTTGGTGATGATGCCCAGAGTGCCCTCGGAGCCGATGAAGATCTGGTTGAGATCGGGGCCGGCGGCGTGCTTGGGCACGGGCAGGGTGTTGATAATGTCACCGTTGGGCAGGACGACCTCCATGCTCATGCATTGGTCGTCGATCTTGCCGTACTTGGAGGACAGGATGCCGATGCCCCGGTGGGCCAGAGCGCCGCCCACGGTGCCGCAGGTCAGGCAGCTGGGGATGTGCATGCAGGAGTAGCCTCGCTCGTTGGCGTACCACTCCAGCTGCTGGAAGATCATGCCCGTCTCGCAGGTGATGGAGTGGGAGCTTTCGTCAATGCTGATCAGGCGGTTCATGCGCTTCATGTCCAGCAGGATGCCGCCGGCCATGGGCAGAGCGCCGCCCTGAGAGCCGGAGCCGCCGCCCCAGGTGACTACGGGGAGCTTGTAGTAGTTGGCGATCTTGAGTACCTTGGAGACCTCCTCGGTGCAGCCGGGACGCACGATGATGTCAGGCTTGGGGCCCTCGGCACCGCGATCCTGCCACATGCGGCTGAGCCAGAAGTAGTCTACGGTATAGCTGGCCTTGTCCACCTCACTGGTGGAGACGTTCTCCACGCCTACCACATCCTCCAGCTCAGAGAGGATCATGTTGTACATAAATGATTTGATTTTCATGGTATTCAATCCTTTCTTCAAAGAATGCCGTCCATGACCACACGGATGCCGCAGTAGGTCACATGGGGACAGCGCTGCAGCAGGGAGGCGGGGATGCCGGCAGTTTGCTCACCCAGCAGGGCGTGCTTGAAGGGGCCGTTCTGCCAGGGGCGGTTGAGGGCGATGTAATGCTTTTTGGCGTTGAGGATGGGCTTCATGCCAACGGTGATGCACCACTGGGGCATGCCCTGCAGGTCG
>JAZOBP010000215.1:0-3047 GCA_045596065.1 Lawsonibacter sp.
GCCAACGCCGACGGCTTCAAGGGCGTCAGCGGCGGCTTCACCGACACCGCCAGGTTTGAGGGCGGCTGGGCCGAGGGCTACATCAACTGGTGCGCCAGCCTTGGCATCGTCAAGGGCTACGGCGACGGCACCTTCAAGCCCGGCAACAAGGTCACCGCTGCCGAGGCCGGGACCATGATCCTCAACGCCCTGAAGATCGATGCCGGTGAGGGCACCTGGCCCGTCACCGTCATGGCCAAGGCTGAGGAGGTCAAGTTCTTTGAGGACCTGAACACCAAGCCCGCCTCCGACAAGGCGCTCAGCCGTGAGGAGCTGGCTGTGGTGTCTCTGGCCGGCCTGATGCACAATCCCGACGGCAAGCAGGGCTTCAAGTACGACGGCAAGCTCTACGACAGCTATATGGACGCCTATATGGTGGCCGGCAAGGACAATGCCAAGTTTATTGAGCCCTATCAGGGTGACTCTCTGGCCGGCAAGGTCTTTGAGCTGCTGCCCACCGAGGGCTACATCGTAGGCAACCAGGATACCGGTCTGGACTGCACCCGTCTGCATGACGGCAAGGAGTTTGATATTGTCACCACCCTTGACCAGATCGGTCACTATGTTACCGTCTACTATAAGGAGCTCTTTGTCAGTGAGTTCCAGCCCGGCGTGACCTACGCCGTTATTGACGAGTGTCTTGTGGTCGAGGTGGACGAGGTAATTGACGGCACCAAGGACTACAAGAATGCGTTTGGCAAGAATTACAGCGATAGTGCCAATATCCTGCACATTGATGGCACGTATACCATCGGACACACCGGTGTGATCGCCGATGAGTATAAGACCAGAGAAAATGGCGGCTCCAGCTATGTGGCCGGTTCCGCCGCCCCCACCGGCACCTATGTGATCCACGAGGGTAACATCGTGTCTTATATGGAGCCCGTGGCTGTTTACGCTACCACCGTGGCCGACATCGGCGACTATGAGGGCGAGGAGTCTATTTTGCTGGCCGATGGGCGCAATCTGGCCAACGCCGAGGGCAACGACGAAGTTGTGGAGTACCCCGGCGTGAACATCGGGGACTATGTCACATATACTTTGGCACAGGATATGTGCGTGCTCAACCCCGTCTCCGTGGTGCGGGGCAACGTTCGGTCCGTGTCCAAAAAGGACGGGGTGGCCCAGATCCGCATTGAGAGCATGACCTTCCCCATGTTTGAGGGTGCGAACACCACCGATCTGGAGACCAGTACTGATCTGAACTTCAACCTCACCTATGAGTTCTACATCACCCACGACGATAAGCTCCTGGGCTACAAGCAGTCCGATGCCGCTGCCGGCACCGCCGACGTGGTGTACCTGCTGGGAGCCTATACCACCAAGGCCAAGGACAGCTACGGTAAGGAGATCGTCTACACCAACGCCCAGGGTGTCAACACCAGCGGTGAGGAAGTGATCCTTGCCCTGGGCGTCAAGGAGCCCGGCGAGGATCAGCTGGGCCTTGCCGCTGATCAGATCAGCCAGGTGCCCGAGGGCTTCTACACCGTGACTGAGCATACCGGTGGGGAAGAACGTAAGGCGGGCATCCAACTCGTGGATCGCTGCGAGGCGGGCTACGATAAGGAGGAGAATCCCTACTTTATCGGTACTATAAAAAGCGGCAGCTGGTCGAGCACCGCAGTATACCTCAGCACCCACCACATCTGCGACAGCACCTGCGGACCCATTGACGGCACCACCCATACCGGCGGAACCCAATCCGTCGCATTCTACAACGCCGCCACCAAGTGGATCACCGTGGACGGTACGCTGGGTGAGCCGTTGGAGGTCGTCGTGACTCCCCGTGCTCAGATGCCTCAGTATGCCGTTTCCGGCACCGATGCATACAAGTTCCCCATGCTGTTCAGCAAGACAGACAGCGGCGCCACTCAGGTGGAGCTGATCGTCCTGAAGACCAACAAGAATACCCTTGTGTCCGGCGGCAGCCCCCTCTTTGTGGCTCCCTCCAGCCTCAAGCGTGTGGCCACCACCGCAGACGGCTACCTTTATGAAGTCTATGACGGCCACACCGGTGCAGCCAAGCAGGTGGTCATGGAAGAGGCCGAGCTGTCTGTGGGCTCTGGCTTCTACACCTGGGTGGAGGAAGACGACATGGTCGCCCTCCTGGACACGCAGAAGAGCGACACTTCGGATAAGATCTTCTACTGTGCAAATCTCATCTTCGACTCCCTGTACGACGGCTCCCGCATCGTTACCGTCAACCCCAGCGGCGGCGACAACTACCTCAACGCCGACAGCGTGTCCTCCGCCAAGGTCGTCGACACCCGCACCGCCGAGGAGAAGGCGGCCAGCAAGGTGGACACCATCACCTCCATTGCCCGCCTTGAGGTCCTGAGAAAGAGCGGCAAGGTGCCTGTGGTCGCCGGCTACTCCACCAGCAACACCTGTAAGGTGCTGTTTGTGACCGACATTCTGGTCGGTCCCTCTGTGTCTGAGGTGATCTACCTGTCCGCCGCACCCGCGGCCAACAGCATCAACACCGTCATTGACGCCAACGGCGTGACCAAGCAGGTGTTTATTAACGAGGCCAGTACTGCTTCCGGCTTTGTCACCTACGTCAACGACAACGGCGTGCTCAAGGTGGAAGCAAACGCCAACGGCGTGGGCGGCAGCTACAGCGACCAGAAGCTGGCCACCATCAGCGGCAGCAAGCTCTCCACCACCGACCTGCCCGACATCGATGCGGCCGACGCCGCCATCATCGACCAGACCGGCGAGGGCATCGAGACTCTGGCCGATCTGGCCGAAGTCAGCCAGCAGTACAGCGACATCACGCTGGCTGTCCAGACCTCCGGCACCAAGGCCACGCTGATCATCGTCGGCAATCTGGCCGGCGGCATCAACGCCAACTGTGCCGCCCATACCACCGGCTCCGTGGTCACCGATGCCACCACGGTCCTCACCGACGGCACCTGGTATCTCCGGGGCGACACCGAGGCCTCCGGCAACATCACCGTCACCGGCGATGTCACTCTGTGTCTGGCCGACAATACCCTCACCGCACC
>JAZOBP010000216.1:0-5951 GCA_045596065.1 Lawsonibacter sp.
CGCTGCATAGCGGTGAACTGGCCCTTCTCGTTCATAGCCTCGTCGGGCTTGCCGTTGGCAAGGCACTCGGCGATCCTGGCGTCGATGTCGGCCTCAATGGCCTTGAGCTCGGCGGCGTTCTCGGGGTTGGGGCGGACAGCCTTGCCAACCACGGGCATATTCTGGAAATAGCCGGGCATGGAATAAGAACCCATTTTATTATCCTCCTAATTTTTATATCTGATTGGAGAGTGGAGAGTGGAGATTGAAGATCTCCATATCTTCACTCTTCACTTTTCACTCTTAACTCTTTTGTTATTCCTTCGGCACCTTGATAAATGCCTGACCGGGGTCGATCTCCTCACGGATGAGCTTGATGATCTCGGGGGACGGGCCCTCCATAATCTGGGCACGGGACACGTCGATGTCAAAGCCGGTGTTCTCCTTGACCATCTCGGGGCTGGAGAACGGATAATAGTAGGCCAGATACATGCGCTTGGTCTCGTCGTCAAACTTCATGATGCCAAGGTCAGTGACCACCATCTGGGGTCCGCGGTTGCCGGGCAGACCGGCACGCTCACGGCCGCCGGGGCCGTCCATCCAGCCGCAGGAGGTGATGTAGTCGATCTTTTCCATGAAGCGGCGCTTCTGGTGCTGCATCATGATGATGGTGTTGCTGTAAGTAGCGATGCCGTTGGCGCCGCCGGAGCCGGTGAAGCGGGTCTTGGGCTTGACGTAGTCGCCGTCACCGTAGATGCAGGTGGAGTTGACGTTGCCGTAGGGGTCGATCTGAGCGCCGCCGATAAAGGCGATGAGGCGGTCCTCGTCGTGGAGCCACTCGTTGGCCTCAAAGCCGATGAAGCGGATGTTGGGCCACTGCACGGCACAGTGGGCCATAAAGCGGTTGTCGCCCACGGAGCGGGGCACCTCCACGGGGTCGCAGTCCATCAGACCGCTCTCCACGATGGGGTGGCAGGAGGGGCACACGGCAGCCTTGGCAAGGGCGGCGCCGATGAGGGGCAGGCCGGTGCCCACGCTGACGATCTGGTTTTCCTTGATGTTCTTGGCGATGGCGGAGGCCTGCATTTCCTGTTTGGTGTACTTGGTATAATCAGCCATGTTCTCTTACCTCCCTCTTATTTAATGTGGGTGTTGGAATAGCCCAGGTGGGGTGCATTCTTCAGACTCATGAGACGTGCACCGCCGATCTTGTTGAGCAGATCGGGGTAGTCCTTGACGGAGTAGACCCACTTGTCCAGATAATCCTTAAAGGTCTGGGGGATCTTGGCACCGCTGGCGGCGTCGGCAGCGGCCTGCTCGGCCTTGGCGGCAGCCTCGGCCAGCTTCTCGTCACCGGGCACCTTGTCGGCAGCCTTGCGGGCCTTGACGGCGGCCTTGGCAAGCTGGGCCTTGGCGTCCTCGGCGTCCAGATACTTGGAGGCCTTGTCATACTCACGCAGGGCGTTGGGGTCGTTGTCGTAGTAGTTGTAGCACTGGCTGGGCCATGCACCGTAGGGGCAGTGGACCACGGCGCTGACACACTCACCGAAGATACGGGTGAGGGTGGGATCCCGGCGGATGTACTCGTTGCTCACCAGCTCGTCGCAGGTGACGATGACCTTGCGGGCGGCAATGGCGATGTCCACATCGTGAAACTCGTCACCCATGATCACGCAGGTGCCGTCGGGAGAGGCCTGCTGCACGTGGATGACAGCGGTGTCCAGCTTGGGCACGGGGACGGCCACGACCTTTTCGCCGGGGTTGAAGGGGTTTTCCACCTCCACGCACTTCAGGTCGTCCACCTTGTCCAGAGCCTTGCGCTGCTCCGGGCTGATACCCCAGTACTGCATAAGGCCCGAGCCCTGCATCAGCCGCACAGGCAGATAGGGCAGGCCCAGAGAGGCAGCGTGGAGCTGCAGCATCAGCACGTCCTGAGAGTAGTCCTCGTAGACCAGCTTGCCGGCCTCGATGGCGGCACGGAAGCGGCGGGCCACGTTGGTGTAGCCGGAGTTTGCGGTGTAGCAGTTAATGTAGGCTTTCACACGGCCTTCACCGATCATCATGTCCCAGTCACCGCCGGCAGGACCGGCCCAAACGGTGAAGTCCTTCTGACCCTGCCGCAGGATCTCACCCACAGCAGCATAGGGCTTGCGGTTGGTGGTAAAGCCGCCGAAGCAGATGCAGTCGCCGTCTTCCACAAACTTCGCCACAGCGTCGTGCAGGGAATACACTTTGTCCATGTTAAAAACCTCCTGATCGTTTCTGTTATGTGTTTGGGCGCAGACGCACCCAGTTTCCCATCGTTAATAGTTTAACTTTTTACAATGTATATTTCCTTTGGTATATTGGGAAAAAGTTTGCATATCGTCACCTTGCGTGATAAAATGTTTACAACCCCACCGGTCAGCGTGCTATAATACAGCGAAACAACGGCCCAAAGTGCCCGAAAGGAGTGTTTTGCCGTGTCCCCTGTGGAATTTCACGCCCAGCTCAGCCGCAACGATGCATGGAGCATGAGTCGGCTGCACTTTCACGACTATTTCGAGCTGCTTCTGCCCCTGACCAGTACGGGCAACATCTTCGTCAACGATCAGGTCTACCCTCTGGAGCGCGGCTCCCTGTACCTCATCAGCGAAAACACCCTCCACCGCACCATTGCCAGCGGCGTCCACGCCCGGTATGTGCTGCACATCAGCCGCAAGAGCCTTGCCCAGCTGTCCACGGGCCAGACGGACTTCACCCTCTTCACCCGGGACGCCTTTCGCTGTGCAGCCCTTACGCCGGAACAGCTTGACACGCTGGTGGCCCTGTTTGAAAAGCTGGACGAGCTCAAAAACGACGGTACCTTCGGCAGCGATCTCAAGCAGTCCATGGCCCTGATGGAGCTGCTTTTGTACATGGCCCCCATCCTCAATCTGGCTCAGACCAACGAGACGGTACGCAACAAGGATTTCATGCGTATTGCCCCCATTTTGGACTACATTCAGGCAAACCTCACCGAGTCCCTCACGCTGGACCAGATCAGCAGCAAATTCTTTATCAGCAAGCACTATCTGTGCCGTATTTTCAAGTCGGCCACCGGCTTTTCCGTCATGGAGTATATTATCCACAGCCGCATCCTCCGGGCCCGTCAGCTGCTCCAGGAGGGTCTGAGCGTGCAGCAGGCCGGCGAGCTGTCCGGCTTTTCGGACAACTCCCACTTTATCCGCACCTTCGGCAACCTCACGGGCATCTCCCCCGGCCGCTACGCCAAAGAATACCAAAGCGGCGATCAGGTGCTCAAGCCCTGACCCAAACACAGGAAAGGGCCCCTCCATAAGATACGGAGGGGCCCTTTTTTGACGGTTTGCAGTTTTTTGACCGCTGAAAAGACCACTCCACGGGACATGGAGTGGTCTTTTTTGTCTTGTTTAGAAAGCAAGATATGCAAACAAGTGCCTCTGCTCTCCCCTGTTTCTGTCAGGTCTCGTACTCCACAAAGGGCATCTTGACGATGATGGTCCGGTAGTGGTTCAGGGTCAGACCCATGTCCAGCCAGCGCTCCAGCTCGTAGTCGTGACGGCCGAAGCTGACCATAAAGGCATCCATCTTCTCCACAGCCAGCTTGTCGTAGCCACGGGCCTTGGTGGCGTATACGTCGGCCATGCCCTCGGCAAACTCCGCATGGCGCTCCAGCAGACGCCATGCAAGGGCCTGAACACGCACGGGTGTCTTGCGGTTCTCCCTGACCAGCGCCCGGGCACGGGCGGCAAGCTCCGCCACCTTGTCCAGCTCCAGAGCCCGCAAGGGGTTGTGCAGGGGGTCCTTGGCGCCGGGAGCACGGTCCTCACCGGCCATGAACTTCTCACCGAAGGCCTCGGACACGCCGTTGAGGTAGTCCAGCACCTGCTTGTAGTCCTGACCGTACAGCAGGGAGAAATAGTCGTCCAGCAGAGCGTCGTAATCACACTGCTTGTTGACCAGCGCCTCGGCGTGGATAAACTGGTGGAAGCTGTGGGGGAAGAAATGCTTGTTGGAGCCGTCCTGCTGATAGCCGTCAATGCCCTGTGCCTTCAGCGACATCACATCCTCGTAGATGCGGCGGCTGATGATCATCAGGCCGGGGTCACGGAACTGGGCACGCCAGAAGTGGTACTCGTAGGCGTAGCAGGGCACCTGCTCGTTGCCCTTGCGCCGGGCCTGAAACAGGGCGACACACTGGTCGATGCCCTTGGGGGCGGTCCAGGCGTTGCGGATATAGGGCAGAGGCTCAGGCAGCACCATGTCCTCGGTGTAGCTGGCGGAGTAGGAACGGGAAATGGGCGTGAACTGGAGGAAGAAGCGGTCGGGGTTCTTCAGCTTCTCCTGCACCGGGGGGAACATGAGGTCCACATAGGTGGACAGAGCGATCTTGGTGGTGGTATCGCCCCGGCGGGTGAGCTCCTCGTCCAGATCGTTGGCGATCATGATCTGGAAGTCCGAGGGGCGCAGCTTGGAGCACTCCTCGCACTCGCACTGGTTGCGCAGACCGTCGGCAAAGCCCACGCCGCTCATGCACAGCCAGGGGCGGCTTTGCACCTTGTCCGCCCAATACTGCACCAGCATCCGGCGCACCTTGGGCTGGGACATACACAGATTGGTATAATAGAGGTCGTTGCGGAACATCTCACGCTTGCCGTTCATCATGGCCAGCATCGGCTTGATCTCCTCGGGGAACTGCTTTTCCCCCCGCTTGTACTCCTCACGGTCGGCGGGATTCAGGCCCAGCACCTTGGGGATCGTGCCGTGACCGCCCTCCTTGAGCATCAGGCCGCGCTTGAGTGCCTCGCACTCCAGAGTACGCAGCCACTGTTCGCACTGCTCGGCCGTCACCACCTCGGCAGGCCGGTTTGCCGTCAGATTGCGGCGCTCGTAGTAGCGGCGCAGGTACACAAAGGGATCGCTGGGCACAAAGATGTTCATCTCCAGCTTGGCCATATAGTCCACCCACAGGTCCACCTGCTCCATGCTGGGGTCGCCCTCGATGGTGTAGCCGCGCACCCGGTGGTCGGCCTTGTGGTGGTACTGCTGAGGCTCCACGTCCTTCATGGGGATGTACTCACCCTCGGGGCCCGGGAAGAAGAACCGGCAGCCGTTCAGGCGCAGGAAGCGGTAGACCGCAAACAGCACGCTTCTGGGGTTGGAGCCGGCCAGAATGCCGCCCTCAGCCGTGGTGTCCACGTGCACCACATCGTCCCACATGGGGTCGACGCCCTCCTCCACGATGCCGAAGTCCTCCAGCAGGCCCAGACGGAAGCCGTCGGCGGCCTTGGGGTCAAGGCTGATGGAGGGACAGGTCTCCTTGGGCATCATGGTCCATAGGTACTTTTTCAGCTCATCTGCTGCAAAGCTGATGGTCTGATCGTCACGCATCTTATAGATTTTGATCATGATTCTCTTCCCCTTTCAGATTTTATAGCACCATCATACCACGTTTCCGCCCACCGTTGCTATAATTATGTTGCAAAGAATTATCAAAATCTTGCAATTTTTGCAGGCGTATGGTATTCGCCTCTCCCCCGTGTATGCGGACAAAAAACTCCTCCGTTTGTACAACGGAGGAGTTTTTTACCGAATTACAGGCTCTGCACCACACGCTCCACAGCCTGCCTGGTGTCCTCGGCGTCGCCGAAGGCGGTCAGACGCACGTAGCCCTCGCCGCTGGGGCCAAAGCCCACACCGGGGGTACAGGCCACGTTGGCCCGGTCGAGCAGCAGGTCGAAGAACTCCCAGGAGCCCATGCTGTCCGGGGTCTTGAGCCAGATATAGGGGGCGTTGTCGCCGCCGGAGGCGGACAGACCGGCCCGCTTCAGGCCGTCCAGAATGACCTTGGCGTTGGCCCGGTAGTAGTCGATGATCTCCTGCGTCTGGGCCATGCCCTCGGGGGTGTAGATGGCCTCGGCCGCACGCTGGATGACGTAGGGCACACCGTTGAACTTGGTGCACTGACGGCG
>JAZOBP010000217.1:0-2922 GCA_045596065.1 Lawsonibacter sp.
GCCAACTCCTTGGCTCACAGAACGACATGGCTACGATCCGACTTACGGCGGCAACGCCATGATCTCCGAGGAGCTGCGCCATGCAGTCATCTCCGACATCATCCTGCTGTCCCTTGTTGGCATCCGGGTGGCGGTGGTCCACGGCGGCGGCCCGGAGATCAGCGCCATGCTCAAGAAGATCGGCAAGCAGTCCCAGTTTGTGGACGGCCTGCGCTACACCGACGAGGAGACCATGGACATCGTCCAGCAGGTCCTGTGCGGCAAGGTCAACAAGGACCTGGTGGCCACCCTCAACCGCATGGGCGGCAAGGCTTTGGGTCTGTGCGGCATGGATGGCCAGCTCTTTGAGGCCAAGGTGCTGGACGAAAAGTACGGTCAGGTGGGCGAGATCACCCGGGTGAATGCCGGGGTGGTGGAGGATGCGCTGAACAACGGCTATATCCCCGTGGTGTCTACCGTGGCACAGGGCGTGGATACCGAATGTGCCTACAACATTAACGCCGACACCGCCGCTGCCAAGCTGGCTACCGCTCTGGGTGCCGAGCGTCTGATCCTGCTCACCGACGTGCGTGGTCTGCTCCGTGATCCCAAGGACGAGAGTACCCTCATCCCCAACGTACACATCTCTCAGGTGCCGGAGCTGGTGCAGGACGGCATCATTTCCGGCGGCATGATCCCCAAGATGGAGTGCTGTGTGGAGGCGGTGCGCTCCGGCGTGAGCAGTGCCGTCATCATCGATGGCCGTGTGCCCCACTCCATCCTCATCGAGCTGCTGTCCGACGAGGGCATCGGCACTATGCTCCATTGACAGGAGGCTATACCATGAGCTTTGAACAACTCAAGCAGACCGACCACCAGTATGTGATGCAGTCCTACGGCCGCTTTGATGTGGCCGTCGACCACGGCAAGGGCGCTACCCTGTGGGACGTGGAGGGTAAGGAGTATATCGACTTTACCTCCGGCATCGGCGTGTGCTGTCTGGGCTACGGTGACGAGGGCTGGGCGGAGGCCATCCACGCGCAGGCGCTGAAGCTGGGGCATATCTCCAACCTGTTCTATTCCGAGCCTTATATTTCTGCTGCTGAGAAGCTGTGTCAGCGTACCGGCATGTCCAACGCATTCTTTGCCAACTCCGGCGCCGAGAGCAACGAGGGCATGATCAAGCTGGCCCGTAAGTATTCCTTTGACAAGTATGGCAAGGGCAGAGGGACGGTCATTACCCTCAACAAGTCCTTCCACGGCCGTACCATCACCACTCTGGCCGCTACCGGTCAGGAGGTGTTCCACAACTACTTCTTCCCCTTTACCGAAGGCTTCCGCCACGCAGACGCCAACGATATGGAAAGTCTGGAGAGCGTGGCCGGCCACGACGTGTGTGCCGTGATGATGGAGCTGGTGCAGGGCGAGGGCGGCGTGCTGCCTCTGGACCCGGCCTATGTCAGGCAGGGGGCGGAGCTGTGCGCGCAGCGTGACTGGCTGCTGCTCATCGACGAGGTGCAGACGGGTGTGGGCCGTACCGGCAGCCTGTTTGCCTTCCAGCAGTACGGCATCCGGCCCGACGTGGTGTCCTTTGCCAAGGGCATCGCCGGCGGTCTGCCCTTCGGCGGCATTATGGCCAACGCCAAGTGCGCCGGCGTCTTTGCCCCCGGCACCCACGCCACCACCTTCGGCGGAAACCCCATTGCCGCTGCCGCCGCCTGCCATGTGCTGGATCGGCTGGACGACGAGGTGCTGGCTCAGGTCAGGGAGAAGGGTCAGTACCTGCGTGAGCAGATCGAGGCTCTCGACCTGCCCTGTCTGGGCGCTACCCGTGGCCTTGGCCTGATGATCGGCATTGAGGTCAAGGGCGACAGGACCAATAAGGAACTGGCCGCCAAGCTCATTGAAAACGGCCTTCTCTGTCTCACTGCCGGCCCCGGCCTGCGTCTGCTGCCCCCGCTGACCATCACCAAGGAAGAGATGGACAAGGGCATCGAAATTATGAAACAAACCCTTGCTTAAAGTGGGGGATACGGAGATAGGAGATAAAAGATATGAGATAGGAGATAGAGAAGATATCTCATATTTCATATCTCATATCTCTTATCTGAAATAGGAGGTTTATGTATGAAGAAGGACTTATTAAAGCTGCTGGATCTGACCGGCGAGGAGATTATGAAGATCCTGGACACCGCCGACCAGCTCAAGTACAACCAGAAGCACGGCATTGCCCACGACTACCTCAAGGGCCAGACCCTTGCCATGATTTTTGAGAAGAACTCCACCCGTACCCGTGTCTCCTTTGAGACGGGTATGTTCCAGCTGGGCGGTCATGCTCTGTTCCTGTCCGGCAAGGAGAGCCAGATCGGTCGTGGTGAGCCCATTGAGGATACCGCCCGTGTGCTGTCCCGCTACTGCGACGGCATTATGATCCGCACCTTCTCTCAGGAGCTGGTGGAGAAGCTGGCCCAATACGCCACCATCCCCGTCATCAACGGCCTGACCGACAGCTATCATCCCTGTCAGGTGCTGGCCGACCTGATGACCATCCGGGAGCACAAGGCCAAGCTGGCCGGTCTGAAGATGTGCTACATCGGTGACGGCAACAACATGGCCAATTCCCTCATCGTGGGCGGGCTCAAGTGCGGCATGGAAGTGGCCGTGGCCTGTCCTGAGGGCTACGATCCCGACCCCGAGGTGCTGGCCTTTGCTGCCCGCGCCCCCACCTTTAAGTTCTCCCTCCACCGCAATCCCGCCGATGCCGCTGTGGGTGCCGATGCTGTCTTTACCGACGTGTGGGCCTCCATGGGTCAGGAGGGCGAGAAGGCCGAGCGTGAAAAGACCTATGCCGGTGTGTACTGCGTGGACGACAAGCTCATGTCCGTCACCAACCCCGGCTGCATGGTGCAGCACTGCCTGCCCGCCCACCGGGGCGAGGAGATC
>JAZOBP010000218.1:0-6484 GCA_045596065.1 Lawsonibacter sp.
GGTGGCCTATCTTCCCCTGAACAAGCCGGAATTTTTAAAGCTGATAGATGGATTGGCTGAACTGGAAGGAATCGAAATGGACCCCGATGAACTCCACGCACAGGCAATCAAGTGGGAGGTGCGCCATCCGGGTCGTACACCTAGAACGGCCCACCAATTCATTGCCAGTCTGAAGACTTACGGATAAGAAAACGCGCTGCCGAAATCGGCAGGGCGTTTGTCATGTATGATCAGAAATACTTCTTGATGCCATCGGAGGCCAAAGAAGCGTCGGCAGTGATGGACACGGTAAACTTGATGCCGTTCTTCTCGGAGAAGGCTTCCAGCCAGTCCAGGAACACTTCGGTGTCGTGGTCGCTGGTGCCGGGGATGATCTTGCCCAGGCTGTCAATGAAGATATGGGTGATGTCGTAGTTGCCGGCGTACAGCCCACTAATGAAGCCCTTCATGCCCTCGTAAGTGTTGATGGCATAGCTCTCGGAATCAACCAGACGAATCTTATAATGAATGTCAAAAGTCATCTCGGGCTTGCGTTCGATGGCAACCACATTACCGTTCTCGGTGGTGGCGGCAGCGTTGATCAGATCGATCAGCTGCTTGGTCTTGCCGGAGCCCTTCAGACCCATAATTACTTTAACCATATGAATCACTCCTTCGTTGTGTGCCGGACGAGTCCCGGCCTCTTGATTTATATTACCATTTCTTTTGTTTAATTTCAACTGCTTTTAGAAAGTTCCCGGAAAATTTCAAAGGAATTATGTGTTCCTTCGGTGAAAGACTGCGTTATAGCCGACTTTGCAGCTCCTCACGGCGGGCTTCGTAGCCGGGCTTGCCCAGCAGGGCGAACATATTGACCTTGTAGGCCTCTACGCCGGGCTGGTTGAAGGGGTTGACACCCAGCAGATAACCGGACAGACCGCAGGAGAATTCGAAGAAGTAGATCATGCGGCCCACGCTGTCGGCATCACGGCGCTTGGCAGTCACCAGAATGTTGGGCACGCCGCCGTCCACATGGGCCAGACGGGTACCGGCCATGGCCTGATCGTTCACAAAGTCCAGCGTCTGACCGGCCAGGAAGTTCAGGCCGTCCAGATCATCGGGGTCGGAAGGAATGGTGATTTGGCTGTAAGACTGATCGAAACGG
This sequence comes from Lawsonibacter sp., assembly GCA_045596065.1. Lineage (GTDB taxonomy): Bacteria > Bacillota > Clostridia > Oscillospirales > Oscillospiraceae > Lawsonibacter. The sequence continues at coordinate 1,145 of JAZOBP010000218.1, forward strand.
ACCACGGTCTCCAGCAGGATGCGCTCACCCTCTTGGATGTACTGACCCATGGAGTGCAGGTCGGCGGTGAATTCCACGCTGGCGGGGAACAGACCTTTGCCGTCCTTGCCTTCGCTCTCTCCGTACAACTGCTTCCACCACTCGGCGAAGAAACGGAAGCAAGGCTCATAGCAGGCCAGGATCTCAATGCGCTTGCCGGCCTCGTACAGGGCGTGACGGGCGGCGGCGTACTGCCAGCCCACGTTGTCCATGGCAGGCACGGCCAGCTGAGCCATAGCCTGCTGAGCGCCGGACATAAGCTGGTCAATGTCCACGCCTGCAGCGGCGATGGGCAGCAGACCCACGGCGGTAAGCACGGAGTAGCGGCCGCCGATGTTGTCGGGCACCACGAAGGTCTCGTAGCCCTCGGCATCGGCAAGCCCCTTCAGGGCACCCCGGGCCTTGTCGGTGGTGGCATAGATGCGCTTGGCGGCAGCCTCCTTGCCGTACTTGGCCTCCAGCAGACCCTTGAAGATGCGGAAGGCCACGGCGGGCTCGGTGGTGGTGCCGGACTTGGAGATGACGTTGACGGAGAAGTCACGGTCGCCGATGAGGGCGATGGTCTCCAGCATGGCGTCGGTGGACAGGCCGTTGCCGGCAAAGTAGATGTCCGGGCCGTTCTTGGCCTTGAGGTTGTAGTTGTTGGGGCACAGCAGCTCGATGACCGCACGGGCGCCCAGATAAGAGCCGCCGATGCCCACGACTACCAGCACCTGAGAATCGGTGCGGATCTTGGCGGCAGCGGCCTTGATGCGGGCGAACTCCTCCTTGTCGTAGTTGGCGGGCAGCTTCACCCAGCCGGTGAAGTCACCGCCGGGGCCGTTGCCCTCCTGCAGCATGGCATGGGCCTTTTCCAGACCCGGCTGGCGGGAGGAGAGATAATCCTCAGGGAGGAAGGTGGAAAGCTTGGAAAGATCCAGCTGAAGCATAGTCAGCACTCCTTATCGTAAAAAGATGCTTTCATTATATACGAAAGCGCAGGAGAATGGTAGGGGAAATGTTACGGAAGAAAAAAGTTTTTTACAAGGCACAAAAAAAGGGTTGACAAAGGGGGGACTTGCCGCTATAATGACTAATGCTGTTCGGACGATTAGCTCAGCTGGTAGAGCATCCGCTTGACGTGCGGGAGGTCACAGGTTCAAGTCCTGTATCGTCCACCAGAACCCTGCAACTTTGGTTGCAGGGTTTTTTCTTGCCATGTATGTATGATTGAGCAAGGTTAGATATGAACAAACGGAAAACAAATTGGGAAAAACAAGGAAATGCTTGCAAAATGGAGGAGCGCCTGCTATAGTTACAGCAACAGTAATACAGTGCCTGCGAAGGGGAGTAGTCAGCACGGCGTGCCGTGCGGCGGAGTCAACAAGCGTGGACGGCGGCCTGCCGTTCTGGCTTTGCCTGAAATGACCAGACCTGCGTTTCGACCATTCATCGAAACGCGGGTTTTTTATTCTCCGCCGATTTCTCCGGTATGATTACAGTTATTGCATATAATAGAGTGGGAGGACGATACAATGAATGCTCACAGTCAGGAAATCACAGACGTGCTGCAAGCGCTTCAAACCGACCGGGAGACCGGCCTGAAGGCGCAGCAGGTGGAACAGCTGCGGGAGCAGTACGGAGAAAACCGCCTGAAGGAAAAGAAAAAGAAGTCCATGCTGGCCCGGTTTGCCGACCAGTTCAAGGACGTGATGATCCTGATCCTTATTGCTGCCGCTGCGGTTTCCTTCGTTATTGCCTGCGTGGAGAGAAACCCCAAGGAGTTTTTTGAGCCGGTGCTCATTTTGCTCATTGTGGTCATCAACGCCGTGATGGGCGTTATGCAGGAGAGCAAGGCGGAAAAGGCGCTGGATGCCCTTAAGAACATGTCCGCACCCCACGCAAGGGTGGTGCGGGACGGTGAGGAGCAGGTCATCGACGCTGCCCTGCTGGTGCCCGGCGATATTATCCGTCTGGAGGCGGGTGACTTTGTCCCGGCCGATGCCCGCCTGCTGCAAAGCGTCAGCCTGAAGAGCGAGGAGTCTGCCCTTACCGGTGAGTCCGTCCCCTCGGAGAAGGACGCTCAGCTGGTGGCAAAGCCGGACGCCCCCTTGGGTGACCGGAGCAATATGGTGTTCTCCGGCTGCAGCATTACCTACGGCACGGCCCTCGCCGTGGTCACAGCCACCGGCATGGCCACCGAGATGGGCAAGATCGCCAACCTGCTGGACAACGAGCAGGAGACCCAGACGCCTTTGCAGCAGAAGCTGGCCCAGCTGGGCAAGTATCTGGGCATCATGGCTCTGGTGGCCTGCGCCATTATCTTTGTCGTGGGCCTGTCCAACGGCATTCCTGCGCTGGAGATCTTTATGACGGCGGTATCCCTTGCGGTGTCTGCCATACCGGAGGGCCTGCCTGCCATTGTGACCATCGTGCTGTCCATCGGCGTTCAGCGCATGGTGAAGAAAAATGCCATTATCCGCCGACTGCCCGCCGTGGAGACTCTGGGCGGAGCATCGGTCATCTGTTCGGACAAGACCGGCACCCTCACCCAGAACCGCATGACGCTGGTCAAGGCGTGGCTGGACGGGCAGGAGGGCACACAGGAGGTCACCGACACCTGTTCGGCACAGGTCAGGCAGCTGCTGCAGTACGGCACTTTGTGCTGTGACGGCAGCGTGGTCTTTCACGAGGACCGGGAGCAGCACATCGGTGACCCCACCGAAACCGCCATCGTCCTTGCCGCTTACAAAAACGGAATGCCCAAGGAGCAGCTCAACCGGGACTATCCCCGTCTGGCCCAGATCCCCTTTGACTCTGACCGCAAGCTTATGACCAGCGTCAACCGGATGGACGGCAAGCTGGTGGTCATCGTCAAGGGTGCTTTTGATGTGATGGCGGCCCGGTGTGTGGCCGGTGACATCGATCGTGCCACCCGGATCAATGAAGAAATGAGCCGGGACGCTCTGCGTGTGTTGGCGGTGGGCTATAAGACCATCGATCAGGTGCCTGAGACGCCCACCTGCGAAGAACTGGAGAACGGGCTGACCCTCATGGGTCTCGTGGGCATGATCGATCCGCCCAGACCCGAGGCCAAGGCCGCTGTAGAGGTGTGCCGCAAGGCCGGCATCCGCCCGGTGATGATCACCGGCGATCATGTGGTCACGGCCAGCGCCATTGCCGCCCAGCTGGGCATCCTGCGTGAGGGCGACCGGGCCATTACCGGCCCGGAGCTGGGCGCTATGACCGACCGGGAACTGGACGAGTGCGTGCAGGATATCAGCGTTTACGCCCGTGTCTCCCCCGAAAATAAAATCCGTATCGTTAAGGCATGGCAGCGCAAGGGTCAGGTGGTGTCCATGACCGGTGACGGCGTCAACGACGCCCCCGCCCTTAAGGCTGCGGATATTGGCTGCGCCATGGGCATTACCGGCACCGACGTGGCCAAGGGTGCGGCGGATATGACCCTTACCGACGACAACTTTGCCACCATCGTGGACGCTGTGCGGGAGGGCCGCGGCATTTACGCCAACATCAAAAAGGTGGTCGGCTTTCTGCTGGGTACCAACATCGGTGAGGTGGTCACCGTCTTTGTGGCCATGCTTCTCTGGCACAGATCCCCCCTGCTGTCCATGCAGCTTCTGTGGATCAATCTGGTCACCGACAGCCTGCCTGCCATTGCTCTGGGTATGGAAGCGGTGGAAGCGGACGTGATGGAACGCAGACCCAAGCCCAAGGAGGAGGGGCTGTTTGCCCACGGTTACGGCCTGCGTGTTGTGCTGCAGGGCGTGATGTTTGGCGTGCTGTCGCTGATCGCCTACTGGCTGGGCCGGAAGTTTACCGGCAGCGATGAGGGCGGACAGACCCTGACCTTTATGGTGCTGGCCCTGTCTCAGGTGGTGCAGGCCTTCAATATGCGTTCGGAGCACTCTCTGTTTAAAATCGGCCTCTTCACCAACACCAAGCTCAACCTGGCGGCCCTGACCTCCATTTTGCTGATCTGTCTGGTGATGTTTACGCCGGTGTCCGCACTGTTTGGTCTGATCCTGCTGCCCGGCAGGCTGTATTTGATGGGTCTTGGGCTTGTCCTTGTGCCCACAGTCATCATGGAGCTGTCCAAAGCGGTGGGCCTGATTGCCCATCGGCACTGAATAACGAAAAAACGCACTGTGCTATGCACAGTGCGTTTTTTGTCGGACGATCAGTGGATGTCCTGTACCTTGCCGCCAAGAATGACGGTGGAGATGTTCATCTTGTGGTCGGTGATCACCAGATCGGCCCGCTTGCCTACGGCGATCTCGCCGCGGTCAGTGAAGCCGGTGGCACGGGCGGGGTTGTAGGAGGCACAGCGGAAGGTCTCCACCAGAGATGCGCCTGTGTGCTTCATCCAGTTGCGGCAGGCCACATCCAGCGTCAGCTTGGAGCCGGAAATGTCAATGGTGCCGTCAAAGCGGGGGGTGAAGAACAGGTCGGTGATGTGTGCGTACTCAGGGGGAGGGGTGGTGGTATGGGCGGTCTGATCGGTGATGAGGATGACCCGGTCATCGCCCTTGATCTTACGCACCAGACGCTGCATATAGGGGTCTACGTGGATGCCCTGACTGTCGCAGATGATCTCGGCGTAGATGTCATGGTTGTAGTTGACAGCCTCGTCCACGCACACGCCCCGGCACTCGGGGTAGTTGACGATGGTGCCCGTAGCGTTGGTGTGGTGGGTACCAATGCACAGACCGTAGGGGATAAGAGCTTCGATCTGCTGAGGGGTGGCCTCGGAGTGGCCCACGGAGAAACGCACGTTGGGGTTGCCCTTTTTGGCAGCTTTGACAAACTCCAGCGTGCCCTCACGCTCCGGGCCCAGCACCCACACCTTGACCAAATCGCCCAGTCGGTCGATGATGGGCAGGTACACGTCGGCGGGAACGCCGGCGGCATAGGGGTTGTTGCCGGAGTTGGAGCCGTACTTGGGGTTGATCATAGGGCCTTCCATGTAGATGCCGCCGATGCTGGCGCCGCCGGGCTGGCTCATGGCGGAGCGCACCAGATCAATGCCGTCCAGATAGTCCTGCAGGGGCATACGGGTGCCCATGGTGGCCAGAATGGTGGTAGTGCCGTGTTTCAGGTGAGAGGTGGCGGCATGGATGGGGTCGTGATGGAAGCGCAGACCGTCACCGGCGTGGCAGTGGATGTCTACAAGGCCGGGGCCCACATAGGCGCCCCTGGCGTCGATGATCTCACAGCCCTCGGGGATGGGGGTGGAGCGCATCTCACCAAAGCCGGCGATCCGACCGTCCTCCACAAACAGAACGGCATCGGGGATGTAAT
>JAZOBP010000219.1:0-2407 GCA_045596065.1 Lawsonibacter sp.
TGTGCAAGGGCCATCGGTACAACCGGGAGACGCTGGAGGTGCGCTATAAGGGCAAAAACATCTACGAGGTGCTGGAAATGACCGTGGATGAGGCAAGTCGGAGGCCAAGCGGTCTTAGGAAGAACAAATGTCTTAGCCAACTCCTTGGCCCACAGAACGACATGGCTACGATCCGACTTTGTGCAAGGGCCATCGGTACAACCGGGAGACGCTGGAGGTGCGCTATAAGGGCAAAAACATCTACGAGGTGCTGGAAATGACCGTGGATGAGGCCCTGCCTTTCTTTGAGAATTTGCCCAAGATATCCAAACGCCTGCAGACCCTGTGGGATGTGGGCCTTGGCTATGTCAAGCTGGGTCAGGCCTCCACCACCCTGTCCGGCGGCGAGGCCCAGCGTGTCAAGCTGGCCACAGAGCTGTCCAAGGTGTCCACGGGCCGCACCATCTATATTCTGGACGAGCCCACCACCGGCCTGCACACCGCCGACGTACACAAGCTGGTGGAGGTGCTCCAGCGGCTGGTGGAGGCGGGCAACACCGTGGTGGTCATCGAGCACAATCTGGACGTGATCAAGACCGCCGACCACATCATCGACCTGGGCCCGGAGGGGGGCGACGGGGGCGGCACCGTCGTGTGCACCGGCACCCCGGAGCAGGTGGCACAGTGCGAGGCCTCCTACACCGGCAAGTACCTGCGCCGTGCGCTGGAGGCGGCGAAGAACCGATAAAGAACGCAGCGTCCTGCTGCGAGAAAGAGGACGATATGGAACTGCTGCAATGGCTTACCGAAACCACCGCCGGACAGGTGGTGCTCACGGTGCTGGTGTCTATGATCCCCATTGTGGAGCTGCGGGGCGGACTGCCCTTTGGCGTGGCCCTTGGCCTGCCCTACCATCTGGCCTTTGCGGCGGCGGTGGTGGGCAACATCATCCCTGCACCCTTTATCATCGTGTATATCCGGCGCATTTTTAAGTTTATGCGCCGAAATATGCCCCGGCTCAACGGTGTGGTGGACCGGCTGGAGCAGAAGGCTCATCTGAAAAGCCAGTCGGTGCTCAGGTACCAGCACATTGGGCTGTGGCTGTTTGTGGCCATTCCCCTTCCCGGCACTGGGGCATGGACGGGCAGTCTGGCAGCTGCATTTATGGACATGCGGCTGAAAAAGGCATTCCCTGCCGTGTTTCTGGGTGTGATCACCGCCGGCCTTATCATGCTGGGGCTGACCCACGTGGGCATCAACCTGTTTGCCTGAACCACCCTTTGCCCGGTTTCATAGAATAAACCGGAGGTGAAGGGGAAATGACGGGGATTTTTCTTGTTTTATTGGCTCTTGCGGGCCTTTGTTGCCTGCTGTGTGTAGTCTGGTGCCGCATGGTGCTGCCCGTGTCCGGCCATGGCCTTTGGACGGTGGTTCGGGCCGAGGGCGACGGAGAGGGGCTGGAGCAGCAGGTGCGCGGCCTTGTATGGCTGCACAGCTGCGGTGTGCTGCACGGCTGCGTGTTGGTGGCAGATGCAGGTCTGAGTGAGCAGGGACTGCGGCTGGCCCGATCCCTTGCAGGCCGCTGGCCGCAGGTGACGGTGTGCAGCCGGATCGATCTTGCCCGGCAGCTGAGCGAGTGAGGTGAATGAGATGGAGGAACAACTGCACAATCAGGTGGAAGGCGTGGTCTCCTCCATCATCTTTCAAAACGAGGAGAACGGTTATACTATCCTGCGTATGAATGCCGGACAGGGTGACATCACCGCCGTGGGCTGTATGCCCGGTGCGGCGCCGGGGGAGACCCTGGTGCTGCGTGGTACGTGGGTGCGCCACCCCTCCTATGGCGAGCAGTTCAAGGCCGAGAGCGTGGAGCGCCGTCTGCCTCAGGGCATCAAGGAGGTCTTTCACTATCTGGCCTCCGGTGTGGTCAGGGGCATTGGCCAGTCCACCGCCCGGCGCATGGTGGAGATGTTCGGAGAGGATGCCCTCACCGTTCTGGAGTCCGAGCCGGAAAAGCTTACCCAGATCCGGGGCATCAGCCTCAAACGGGCCAAGGCCATGAGCGAGGACTTTCGTCAGCAGATGGGCATGCGCATGCTGCTGGCCTTTCTGTCCGACCACGGGCTGAACGTGCAGCTGGGTGCGGCCCTGTACCGTCAGTGGGGCAATGTGGCTCTGGAAGTAGTAAAAAACGACCCCTATGTCCTCATCAATGAGGAGTGGGGGGTGGATTTCAGCCGGGCGGACGCTCTGGCGGCGGACCTGGGCATGGCGGCGGAGAACGCCAGCCGGCTGGATGCTGCCCTGATCTTTGAACTGACCCATAACATGAACAACGGGCATACCTTCCTGCCCCGGGGCAAGCTCCTGCAGGCCACCTGCCAGCTGACGGGGGGGGGGGAGAGTGCCCTTGTCAAACGTCTGGATG
>JAZOBP010000220.1:0-5964 GCA_045596065.1 Lawsonibacter sp.
CTTCTGGACCGGGATCGAGATCCATCCCGGTGCCAAGATCGGACGGCGTCTGGTCATCGACCACGGCATGGGCATCGTCATCGGTGAGACGGCGGAGATCGGCGACGACTGCCTGATCTACCACGGCGTCACCCTGGGCGGCACGGGCAAGGATCAGGGCAAGCGTCACCCCACCATCGGCAACAACGTGCTCATCTCCACCGGCGCCAAGGTGCTGGGCCCCTTTAAGGTGGGGGACAACGCCCGCATCGCCGCCAACGCCGTGGTGCTCTCCGAGGTGCCCCCCAACGCCACCGCCGTGGGCATCCCGGCCCAGATCGTGCGCATCGACGGCCGCTCCACCCACTACGCCGACGAGGTGGACCAGACCAGCGTCAACAACCCCACACTGGACAAGATCGCTTTGCTGGCCAAACGCATTGAAGAACTGGAAAACAGAGTGAAGAGCGAGGAGTGAAGAGTGAAGATAAAGAAATCTCCACTCTCCAATCTCCACTCTCCAATCTCACCATACAATACGGAGGTCACAACTATGTATCTTTACAACTCTGCTACGCACAAGAAGGAACAATTCGTCACCCACACCCCCGGCCGGGTGGAGATGTACACCTGCGGCCCCACGGTGTACCACTTTGCCCACATCGGCAACCTGCGCTCCTACATCATGGAGGACGTGCTGGAGAAGTTCCTGCGCTACGAGGGCTACGACGTCAACCGTGTCATGAACATCACCGACGTGGGCCACCTGACCAGCGACGCCGACGAGGGCGAGGACAAAATGGTCAAGGGCGCCAAGCGTGAGAACAAGACGGTCATGGACATCGCCAAGTTCTACACCGACGCCTTCTTTGCCGACTGCGCAAAGCTCAACATCAAGACCCCTGAGGTGGTGCAGCCTGCCACCGGCCTGATCGACGAGTTCATCACCACGGTGCAGGGCCTGCTGGACAAGGGCTACGCCTACTTCGCCGGGGGCAACGTGTATTTTGACACCTCCAAGCTGAAAAACTACCACGTGTTCCACAACCATGAGGAGGACGCTCTGGACGTGGGCGTGCGGGACGGCGTGGAGGAGGACTCCAACAAGCGCAGCAAGAACGACTTCGTGCTGTGGTTCACCAAGTCCAAGTTTGAGGATCAGGCCCTGAAGTGGGACTCCCCCTGGGGCGTGGGCTACCCCGGCTGGCACATCGAGTGCTCCTGCATCTCCATGAAGTACAACGGCGAGTACCTCGACCTGCACTGCGGCGGCATCGACAACGCCTTCCCCCACCACACCAACGAGATCGCCCAGTCCGAGGCCTATCTGGGCCATGAATGGTGCAAGCAGTGGTTCCACGTGGCCCACCTGAACACCAACTCCGGCAAGATGAGCAAGAGCAAGGGCGAGTTCCTCACCGTCTCCCTGCTGGAGGACAAGGGCTACGACCCCATCGTCTACCGCTTCTTCTGCCTGCAGTGCCACTACCGCAAGGGTCTGGTGTTCTCCTGGGAGAATCTGGACAACGCCGTGGCGGCCTTCAACAAGCTGCTTAGCCGCATCGCCGCCCTGAAGCCGGGCAGCGACGTGGACGGGGCGGTCCTGGCCGAGTATGAGGACAAGTTCAAGACTCTGGTGGGCAACGACCTGAACACCTCCATGGGCGTCACCGCCCTCTACGACGTGCTCAAGGCCAAGACCAACGACGAGACGAAGCTTGCTATTCTGGCAAGCTACGACAAGGTGCTGTCCCTGTCCCTGCTGGACAAGGCCGCCAAGGTGCGTGCCGAGCAGGAGAAGGCCAAGGCCAGCCAGTCCGCCGGCACCTACACCGTCACCGGTGAGGGGGACGCCGAGGTGGATGCTCTGGTGCTGGCCCGTGGCCAGGCCAAGAAGGCCAAAAACTTTGCCGAGGCCGACCGCATCCGTGACGAACTCCGTGCCATGGGCATCGAGGTCACCGACGTGCCCGGCGGCGCAAGCTGGAAGAGAGTGTAAGCGAGCCGGTTCCCGTAGGGCTTGCTCAGGAATGACACCTCATCCGACCTCGCTGCGCTCGGCCACCTTCTCCTCAAGGAGAAGGCAAAAAAGGCTTCCCCTTGAGGGGAAGCTGTCAGCCGCAGGCTGACTGATGAGGTGAATTATGAACCGCACCAACAATTCAAAGCTGACTGCAAATGCGCAGGCTCTCCGCCGTAATATGACCAAGGAAGAACGGCATCTGTGGTATGACTTTCTCAAGTCCCTGCCGGTTACCTTCCACCGTCAAAAGGTCATCGGCCCGTATATTGCGGACTTCTACTGTGCCAAGGCCAAGCTGGTCATTGAACTCGACGGTTCTCAGCACTATGATGCCGGAGGGCTTATAGCCGACCGTACCCGTGACGAGTATATGCACTCCTTGGGCCTCACCGTTTTGCGGTACTCCAATTTGGATGTTGCCAATAACTTTGACGGGGTATGCGAGGATATTTTACGGTTTATTGAGTGACACCTCATCCGGCCTCGCTGCGCTCGGCCACCTTCTCCTCAAGGAGAAGGCAAAAAAGGCTTCCCCTTGAGGGGAAGCTGTCAGCCGCAGGCTGACTGATGAGGTGTTTCGGGAATGTTGACCCATTCACCCGAATCAACAACAGAAAGGAGACTATACCATGCAGGACAACAACGGCAACCCCATTGCCGCCATTCTCAAGGGCATCGGCTGGGCTGCCATTATCCTCGCCATAGGCGTTGGTCTTGCCCTGATCGTCAACGGCAGTGGTCTCCTGTCCACCGTGGGCTGGATCGACATCCCTGCCGGTGCGATCTCAGGGCTGGTCTTTCTGGGCTTCGGCGAGATTATCGCTCTGCTCACCCAGATCCGTGATAAAATCAAATGACAAAAACCCTGTGGACCAAGCGGTACACGGGGTTTTCTGCTGTATGTCAGTGCGCCCCCACCACCAGCATAAAGCCCGTGAGGATGGCCAGAAAGCCGAAGTTAAAGGCGGAGAACTGGCCGATGTAGCGCAGGGTGTGTTTGGGGTCGTGGGCGGTGTACTCCCGGAAGGTGATGAGGCTGGCAAGGCTGGCAATGAGCGTGCCGGCGCCGCCGATGTTCACCCCCACCAGCAGGTCGGCCCAGTCGGCGGTGAACTGGCTAAGCAGGATCGCCGAGGGCACGTTGCTGATGAGCTGGCAGGACAGGACGCTGAACAGCAGGGTACTCTTATCCAGCAGGTAGGAGAAAAAGGCCCGTACCGGCTCCAGCCGGCCCATGTTGCCGGCAAAAATGAAGAAGAACACAAAGGTCAGCAGCAGCGGATAGTCCACCTTTTTCAGGGCCTCCCGGTCCATAAACCACAGCACCGCCGGGATGACCACCAGCCCCACCCAGTAGGGGATGCCCCGGAACACGATGGCGATGGACAGGGCAAACAGCACCAGATAGACGGCGGTACGCAGCCGGGGCAGATGGACGGGCTCGTCGGCCACGGCCATGGGCTCAGGCTTGACGAAGATGACGCAGCACAGGGTAATGAGGGCCACCGACAGGGCAAAGGGGGGCGCCATCACCGCCAGAAAGGCCCCGTCGGGGATGTGGAAGTGGGAGTAGAGATAGAGATTCTGGGGGTTGCCGAAGGGGGTGAGCATACCGCCCAGATTGGCGGCGATGTTCTGCATAATAAAGGTAAAGGCCATGTATTTTTCCTTGCCCGTGGTGTGCAGCACGAAGTAGCCAAGGGGCAGGAAGGTCAGCAGGGCCATGTCGTTGGCAATGAGCATGGAGCCGATAAAGGTGATGTACACCAGCGCCAGCACGCACAGACGGGCGTTGTGGAACACCACCACGATCTCCTCGGCCAGACTGTAGAAAAACCGGATGTTGCGCAGGGCGCACACCACCGCCAGCACGCAAAAAAGGCAGGTGAGAGTCTTGAGGTCAAAGTAGCCCAGATAGGCCCGGTCCACCGGCACCATGATGCTGGTGAGCACAGCGGCCAGCAGGGCCACGGTCATGACGATATTCTTCTTTGCAAAACCGCCCACAAGGGCTGCGGCGTGGTGCATAGCGCTCTCCCCTTCTGTGTGTTTCGACACAAGGCCGGAGGGGATTATATCACAGCACAGACGACTTTGCAAGCTGTGGATAACAGATATAAGATATAAGATATGAGATATGAGATAGGGGTCGATGGAGGCATTTTCTGATACTGCCAAGCCGATTTATCTCTTATCTCTTATCTCTTATCTCCTATCTCCTATCTCTTATCTCCATGCCCGTGCGTTGACCAGCATGGTAGCCACCTCTTCCCGTGTGGCAAAGCTGCCCGGTCGGCTGCCGTCGGTGATGCCCAGAGCCTTGGCCTCGGCCATGCGGCCCCAAGGGCTGTAAGGCGTTTCTGCCTGACGGGCAAGCCACACCTCCATCAGCCGGTCAAAGCGTTCCTGCTCCCCCTCTGCCCTCTCCGGCTCATAGGCCGGGCGGGCCACGGCGCAGACGGTGCTGACCGGACGGGTGCGGCGCAGCACCGCACCCCCGTTGGCCTCGTCCCCGTCCCCCGTGTTGCCGTCGATGGTGACGATGCGATCCCCGTCCCACCCCTCGCACAGCCCCACGTGGTCGGGAACCCCGTTGCCGTTGAAGTCAAAAAACACGATGTCCCCGGCCTGCGCCTTGCCCGTGACCAGCTGACCCTGCCGCTTGTACCACGCCAAAAGGGTGGGACAGTAGGCGGTCTTTTGGCCCCCGTAAAACAGCCCTGCCGCCCCGGCCCGGTCAAACAGCCACCACAAAAACACACAGCACCACGCCTTGGGCCCGCCCCCGTAGGCGTCCACGTACTTGACCCGGTTGCTGCCCCGGGGGGACTCGGTGACCCCCAGCTCCCCACGGGCAAGGGCAAGGACGGTCTCAGCCCTCATCGGGCACGGGGCAGGCGGCCACCGCCTCGGCAAAGAGGTCACGGGCGGCCTGATTGGCGGCCTTGTAGGCGTGGATGAGGTCGGCGTAGTTCTCTCCCATAAACTTGCGGATGCCGGCGTCGGTGTGACCGGCAGGGATGGCCTTGGTGCCACGGAGGATGGCAAGGCCGATGTTCAGGTCAACGTGGTTGGCGTTGGCCGTGCGGATGATGTCAAAGATGTAGTTTGCGTTCATAATGTTCTCCTTTCAATGATGCGCAGAGTCAAGGCAGCGTAGTGTCCCTTGGCTCTCCCTTTGGGAGAGCTGTCAGCTGCAGGCTGACTGAGAGGGCCTCCCAGGCGCTCTCAGTCCTACCCCCCCTCTCCGACCTCGCTGCGCTCGGCCACCTCCCCCAGAGGGGGAGGCAAGGTGTCTGCGTTTGCTTTCCCGGTCTGAGTGCCAAAATAAAAGGCAATGACCACGGAAAAGACGGTCATGTACTGGTCTGCGCTCACCCTCCCCGTCAGGGTCAGGGCGGCAAAGACCACCGTGAGCACAAGCGTCACAAGGCTCTTGACGCTCAAGAGCTTGCAAAGCCGCACCCTCAGGTCAGGATCTGCCATGTCTGCACCTCCCGGTAGATTTTGTCCATAAAGGAATTGCCTCCCAAGGCCTTGTAGGCCTTGTAGGCGGTGAGGAAGTTTTCGTACTCGTACTGGCGGATCGTGCCGCTGTCCCTATGTCGGTAGTAGGTACGCAACATATCGCTGCGCAGCTGGCATTTCATACCCTCCCGGATGTCAGCCAGCCCCAGCACCCGCTCCCGAATGGGTCGGATCAGCAGACAGCAAACGCTCATCAGTGTGGTCACCGCCCCGGCCACCTGTGATGCGAGATACAAATACTCCAACTTCCTCACCTCTGGACTCTATTGTAATATAGTGGTTTGAAAATCTCGCCCCGAAAATCATAAATTCTTTCAGTTCATTCCAACCCTTGAGTCGCTTTTTCAATCCGGTGGGCGAGATTTTCACGGATTATGGCCTGTTCTCCCTGTCACGCTGCGGATTGGGCGCATGGCCGGGTCGCTGCGTCCTCG